>JALYZZ010000210.1 GCA_030948675.1 Bacteroidota bacterium
ATATAAAAATGCCGAAAGTTGATGGATTGGAATTTTTAAGCAAGGCAACAGCAATTAATCCTGACGTTCCGATTATTATGATTAGCGGTCATGGTACAATAGAAACCGCAGTCGAAGCAGTAAAAAAAGGCGCTTTTGATTTTATATCAAAACCACCTGATTTAAACCGTTTGCTGATTACCATTCGCAATGCCATTGACAAAAATAAGCTGGTAAAAGAAGCAAAGGTTTTAAAGCGCAGGGTAAGTAAAGTGCAGGAAATGATAGGTGAAAGCGATGCGATAAAAAAGATCAAAGAGACTATTGAAAAGGTGGCCCCTACTGAGGCGAGGGTAATGATAACAGGAGAGAACGGAAGCGGTAAAGAGCTTGTTGCAAGATGGCTTCATGAAAAAAGCAACCGTGCAGACGGCCAACTGGTAGAAGTTAACTGCGCAGCAATACCTGGCGAGTTGATTGAAAGTGAGCTTTTTGGCCACGAAAAAGGCTCGTTTACCTCAGCCATAAAACAGCGAATTGGAAAGTTCGAGCTGGCAAATGGAGGCACACTGTTTCTGGATGAAATTGGCGACATGAGTTTGAGTGCACAGGCAAAAGTATTGCGCGCACTGCAGGAAGGAAAAATAACTAGGGTTGGTGGCGAGAAAGAGATTGCTGTTGATGTAAGGGTAGTGGTAGCAACAAACAAAGACCTGTTAAAAGAGGTGGAAGAAAAAAACTTCCGTTTAGACCTGTATCATCGCCTGGGCGTTATTTTAATCCATGTACCCTCACTGAACGAGAGAAAGGAAGATATACCGCTTCTGGTGAACAAGTTCCTGAGTGACATAGCCGAAGACTATGGACAAAGTAAGAAAGAAATCGACGCAAAGGCCATGAATGCGCTAAAGCAAAGGAACTGGACAGGAAATATTCGTGAATTGCGAAATGTGGTCGAACGATTGGTGATACTTTCAGGTAAGACAATCACTGCTGAAGATGTGTCTAATTATGTTGTAGCATAATGCCGTAACGAGACGGTGCAGCAAGTTTTTATTCTGTTGCAAATCTTACAATGTCATTCATTGATTTTAGCAGATGTACGTTCGGCGGCAAATGATGTACCTGCGATACTAGTGCCCCCGACATATAAATAATTTTTTCTGGAAACAACCGGCTGATTTTATTAACATAATCCTGCGCGTGTTTATTCGTAAGGTTAGTAACCAGGTGAAAAAGAAGATACTTCACCGGTTTGTTTCTCTGGTAAGTATCAATGCTTTCCAGTGACACGTTACTACCGAAAAAGATAACTTTGTTCTTGTTTTTTTTTAGCAAATAACAAATAAACTGCAAAGGCAATTCGTGGTGCTCCTTTTCCGGAGTAAATAATAAAATTTCTTTTTTGCTTGTTTCTTTTATTTGTGGAAGATGGTCAGTTGCTACAGAAAGTTTTCTGCGAATGATGTTGCTGGTAAAATGCTCCTGCGCCGGAATAACATGGTCGGTTAGCCACAAAACGCCAATTTTATCCTGAAATGGATAAATGATATTTATAATGGCGTTTTCAACTCCCAATCTATTCGATGCATTGTCAAAAGTTCCTTCAAATCTTTCCTCATCAAGATCTATGGATGCTTCAAGCAACTCTTTAATGTAATACTCGTTTCCGTTTTCAATGGGTAAGGCTTCGAGCGCTTTAAGCCTGATTTCATCAGCATTTAATGAAGCAATTCTTGAAACCTTTACTCCGCTATGGTACAAGTACGAAATTCGTAAGATCTGCTTGAGGTTTTCATTATCGTAAAAGCGGTGATTACTGTCTTTTCGCTGCGGCATTCCAATACCATATCGTTGCTCCCACATTCTCCATGTGTGTGCTTTTATGCCGCTCAGGTTCTCAATATCTTTAATCGTAAACTGGTTCATCCTGCTTAATAAAGGTAATTATCCTTTTTAGTAGTAGCATCAAAATCAATAAGATGCAACAATAACTTTTGTCCTTATTTAAGAAAACTTTCTAAAAACCGCCTTTGCAGCATAATATATAATGGTACATTTGCCACCATCAAAAAGCACTTATGGGCTGGATCATTTTTACACTTTACATTGTTGGCTGGCATATTGGGATGTACGGAATGTTTAAAAAGGCGGGTATAGAACCATGGAAAGCCCTAATTCCTTTCTACAACACGTGGTTAATTGTTAATAAAACAAACATTCGTAAGATTTGGTTTTGGTTACAATTTATTCCTATTGCAGGTCAGTTTATCACCATTTGGATTACCATTATTTTTGTAATGCATTTTGGACGTTTTTCGCTGCTTCATCATATTGCTACTGTTTTTTTTCCTTTTATTTATTTACCCTACTTAGGTTTTTCTAAGAACGAAAGGTATGTCGGACACGAGGTTGTAAAACGCTATCAGAAAAGCGCCGCCAGGGAGTGGATCGACGCTGCCGTGTTTGCTGTAGTGGCCGCCACTATTATTCGCACATTTGTATTTGAGGCATATACCATTCCCACGGAAAGTATGGAAAGAACGCTCTTGGTAAATGATTTCCTGTTTGTAAATAAGATGAGTTATGGTCCCCGTATTCCTCAAACACCACTTTCTTTTCCATTTGTTCACAACATCATGCCTTTTAGCACTACAACGCCTTCTTATACAACCTTAATTCAACTACCCTACAAGCGTTTACCCGGGTTTCAGGAAGTGAAAAGAAATGATGTGGTTGTTTTTAATTTTCCCGCCGGAGACACCATTATTAACTTGCCTGACTATGGTTCGAAAAACCCATATTACGACGTTTTAAGAACACAGTTCAAAGGCAACCGCGAGGCTCTGATGGCCGAATACCCTGTGCACGTCCATCCGATGGATAAAACAGATAATTATATTAAGCGATGCATAGCGATAGGGGGTGATACGTTGCTGATAAGGGATGGTAGGGTGTATATCAACGGCAAGCCTTCACCTATACCCGTTGCTTCGCAAACAGAGTATATTGTGGAAACAAACGGTCAGCCGTTCAACGAGGAATTTTTACAAACGCAGCTACATATTAACACTGAGAATGCAGATGAGCAAAATATCTACGCTTATCAGGGACAAGCAAACTCGTATGTCATTAACATGACACCCGGAGAAGCAGAGCTGGTAAAAAAGCAACCTAATTTTAAAAGCATCAGTTTTGCTTATTCCAATACTCCCGGCAGCACTTTTCCATATACCGCCGGCAATCTTTGGTCGCCCGACAATTTCGGTCCGATCTATGTGCCTGCAAAAGGAAGTACCCTTACCATTACCCCGGAAAATATTGATATTTATCGCAGGTTAATCGTTACCTATGAGGGCAATAAGTTTGAAGAAAGAGACGGCAAATACTTCATTAACGGGCAGCAAACAAATACCTATAAGTGTAAATACAATTATTACTGGATGATGGGAGATAACAGGCACCGAAGCCAGGACAGCCGTTATTGGGGTTTTGTACCGGAAACAAACATTGTAGGGAAAGCCTCTCTTATATGGTTTAGCTGGGAAAACGGCCCTCGTTGGAACCGTTTGTTTAAAAC
>JALYZZ010000217.1 GCA_030948675.1 Bacteroidota bacterium
CTCCTCTGTTTCTCTTTTTGCTTTCTTTTTGAAGAAACCTTTTAATAGGAAATTATGCTGCACTGCTTCCAAGTCATCATTGAGCTTTTGGCTGCCTGCCTGTAAATTGCTAAGTATAACACGTATGTCGGCTGCTGCATCTTCATCGTTTAGTAGCATGCCGACTGGTGTGCTTTTATTATTAAGACTGTTGCCAAGCTGGCTACTGGTGTTATTTAGATTGTCTACTACAATGCTTGCATTTTTCGACACACTTTCTATCTGGGCCGCGGTTGCTCTTAACCGGTTGAAAATGGTAGTGTCGCTTACTAAATCATTTGCTAAGGTACCTTTTCGCTGAAGTTTTGCCGCAAAAGTTGCCACTGTTGCACTCAGCCTTTCTGCATTGACAGACGCCTGTTTCAACCGAAGCATTGTTGCATGAAGGTCGTTCACCAGGGTTTCATCGTTTAATAATTTGCCTACTGTTCCTTTGCCCTCTGTTATACGCTTACTGATGCCCTTGACATCTGTAGTAATCGCGAAAAGATTTTGATTATTTGCCTGGAACGTAGCCATCATTTCATCCGGATTACTTGCTTTTTCTACGCCAAGTAAATCTCCATTTTCGACAGATGGCGATTTTGATGCTCCAGCATAAAGAACTATTATTTTATTTCCAATTAATCCATCCGAACTAATCCTTGCTTTTGCATTTTTGCGGATGTATTGTTTAGATGCTTCATCAATATTCATGTCCACTTCTACCCGAGAATCGCCTACGAACGAAATCTTTTTAACCGTACCAATCTTTACACCCGAAAACCAAATGTTGTTTCCTTTTTGCAACCCGTTAATATCATCGAAAACAGCTTTCACTACAATTGACTTTTGAAAGGTCTTCTGCTGCCCGCCAAGCGTTAAAACGGTAACTATAAATATTGCTATTCCTAAAAATATAAAAATGCCTACAACAAAAGATCTTGTATTTTTATTCGATTTCATCTCCTATTTAATAAAATTGTAATTATAAAAACTTTTAATCCGATCATCATTACTGTCAAAAACTTCATCAAAAGTACCTTGTTTGGCAAAAGTTCCTTCCAGCAGCATGGCTACTTTGTCGCCAGTAGCCTTTGCACAGGTAAGGTCGTGAGTAATAATGATAGAACTGGTGTTGAATGACTCCTGCACTCGGTTTATGAGGTTGTTTATTTCTATGCATGTTATTGGGTCTAATCCCGCAGTAGGTTCGTCGTACAACATAATCTCAGGATTTAAGATTAAAGTTCTTGCTATACCTATTCGCTTTCTTTGACCACCAGAAAGCTCTGAAGGCATTTGATTTACTGTTTGTGCAAGTCCTACCGCTGTCAATACCCGTTCTACAGATTCGTCAATTTCTTTTCGTTTCAGGTGTTTTTTGTTTCTAACTAACGGAAATTCAAGATTCTCCCGCACCGTCATGCTATCATATAGGGCGCTGTTTTGGAATGAAAAGCCGATTTTCAACCGCAGTTCAAGCAACTCTTTGTCATTGAGTGTGCTTACATCCTCTCCAAAAACACTTACCGAACCGGAGTCTTGTTTAAGCAAGCCTGATATTATTTTAATTAGTACCGACTTACCCGTTCCTGAACGGCCAAGTACCACCACGTTCTCGCCCTTATACAAGTCCAGGTTCACGTTCTTCAAAACATCATTAGTTCCAAACGACTTATACAAATCCCTAATTTTAATCACCGGCTCTCCTTTGCCTGCATTTTGTTTATCATTAACCATATACAACAATCATCTAATACTATTTGCAATCTGAACTATCAATATTTCCTCCACAAAAATCAAAAACATCGACACTACTACCGATGCGTTAGCAGCTTTTCCAACACCTTCTGTTCCCTGTGATGCGTTGTAACCTTTGTAACACCCTACTATACCGATGGTGTAGCCGTAGACAATAGCCTTTGTTAAAGAAGAAAAGATATCAAGAAAAGAAATCTTCTGAAAAGCTTGTTCGAAAAAAGCAACAAAACTGGTCATCTCATTTGCGTGTACATTGATGTACGAGCCTAGCATGGCAACACATCCGGTGTAAAACATTAGTATCGGGATCATAACGGTAGTAGCTATGACCCGGCTGACAACTAAAAATTTAAAAGGATTTACTGCCGATACTTCCATTGCATCTATTTGCTCCGTCACCCTCATCGATCCTATTTCAGCACCTATATTTGATCCAACTTTGCCGGCAGCAATCAACGCTGTAACAAGTGGTGCAAGGGCTTTAATAATTGCTATTGCCACCAAAGATGGTAACCACGACGTTGCACCAAAATCGGCTAAAGACGGGCGAGATTGTTTTGTAAATACAAGGCCGGTAATAAAACCCGTCAGGGAAATAAGCGGCAATGATTTCCACCCTATTTCGTAACACTGTTTTATAATTTCCCTGCCTTCATATGGCGGAAGAAATACCTCTTTGAAAAAACGAAGATTGAAATTTACAGCACTATTTAAGTCAATAAAAAACGAGTCAACGCCTTTAGAAACAATAAACTCCCGTGCTTGCTTTACGCCCATATCCTATATTAATTAGTACTTTTTGCTCTGCGAAAGTAACGTATCTCCGAAAGATTTTTTAAGATTAGCTCTCGATATGCGCCTTGATGACTAAACAGTTTTGCCAAAAAATGGTTTGAATACAAGTTTTGTTAATTCCATCACTTCTAGCTGTCTACATCTCTTTGTAGTCTTTCTCAACATCTCATTTCTATCTATTGGCCCGGCTTCTGCTGAATAGTTGCATCAAAATAGTGAAATAGTTACAAGCAGAAATAGCCGTGAAAGCATTGAAAAAAGAATGCCATCAACGTCTACTGCTGCATTTTCTAGTAGCAGAGAGGCTAAAGATTGGTCTTATGCGAACAAAGATCAATTATTGGACGAAATATTGATGCTTTTGCAACTTCCTACTCTGCAATTCCTGATTCATAAAGGCTAACTCCAATTCCCTTTATTTTTGCTGTAAACTTTTCTATTATAGCTTCTCCATCAATATTAGATAGCCCGATCGAGTACTTAAAAGGGGTAGGACCGTTAAAAGCAGACCTTCTAAAAAAGGAACTGGCAATTTTTACATTTGGCGATTTGCTGGAGCATTTTCCCCACAGGCATGTAGACAAAACTTCCATTAACAGCATTGCTGATATTAAACCCGAAACTGATTTTATTCAAATAGCAGGGGTTATTGACTCAATAGATATACTTGGAGAAAAACGAAGTAAAAGACTTGTTGCTCAAGTAAGAGATAGAACCGGAACCCTCGAACTTTGTTGGTTTCATGGAATCAACTGGGTAGAAAAAAATTTACACGTTGGGAAACAATACCTGCTATTTGGAAAAATTGCATTTTTTAATGGTAAGGCACAAATCACTCATCCTGAGATAGAGCCGTGGTCAGAAGCGATAGCCGAAGGAAAAAGCTTTTTAGAACCGGTATATCCTACCACTGAAAAATTGAAGGCAAAAGGGCTGAACGGAAAACAGATCGGCAAACTGACAATTGTATTAATGGAAATGATTGGACCGAAAGATATTCCGGAAAACATACCCAACCAAATCCTTACAAATCTAATCTTAATGTCAAGATGGGAAGCGTACACCCTTATCCATTTTCCTAAAAATCAGCAAGACTACGAGAAAGCCATCTACAGGTTAAAGTTTGAAGAATTTTTTATTGCACAGGTTAGGTTAGGTTTAACAAGACTTCGCAGGCACAAACACAGCAAAGGAGTTATTTTTGAAAAAGTAGGTGAATACTTCAATAACTTTTATAGTAAACATTTACCGTTTGAATTGACAGGGGCTCAAAAAAGAGTTTTAAAAGAAATCAGAACAGATACCG
>JALYZZ010000221.1 GCA_030948675.1 Bacteroidota bacterium
GCACTGGCTTCATATACCTGCCAAATGTTGTCCAAAATTCTTTTCTGAGTTGTGAACCTTCTTGTTTTGAAAACATGTTAAGGATATCAATACCACTGGACGGATGTGGAGACCTATAATCATTCAAAGATACAGAGGACAAGGATTTCAAATTCCTTCGATTCGTTAACTACCTCATTAACATCTAGCGTTGCTGATTGCTGATGAAAAAGCAGCACCTGCAAGGATGCTGCTCAGAAAAAACTAAGAACCTAAGATTTTAAAGCCTGTATAATAGATATAAACTCGGCTGCTATTAATGATGCGCCACCAACAAGACCGCCATCTACATCGGGCTTACCAAATATTTCTTTTGCATTAGATGCCTTCACACTTCCACCATATAAAATTGACACATTGTTCGCTACACCATCTCCATACTTTACTGCAAGCTGGGAGCGGATGTAGGCATGCATCTCCTGCGCCTGGTCGCTGCTGGCAGTCCTGCCTGTACCAATTGCCCAAATTGGTTCGTATGCAATGACAACCTGTTCAATCTCTTCTGCCGACAAATCAAACAGGCTTTCCTGTAGTTGGGTTTGAACAAATTGATTTTGTTGATTTGTTTCTCTTACAGGAAGGGCTTCTCCGCAACAAAATATCGGTACAATGTTTTCCTGCAGACATAACTTCACTTTTTCAGCAAGAAACTCGTTGCTTTCGTTAAAATATTCACGTCTCTCGCTATGTCCAATAATGGCATGATCGACACCAATACTTTTAAGCATCAAGACAGACGTTTCCCCTGTAAATGCCCCTGATTTTTTTGAATAAATATTTTGTGCCGCAATAAACATATTTTTTTGCGCCTCCACTTTTTTCGCTGCAAGCACCAGGTAAGTCGCAGGTACCGCAAATACCACTTTTTGATTTTCTGAAATCGCTATTGACGCATCTACAATACTGTACAATAAAGTTTCTGCTTCGGTTATTGTCAAATTCATTTTCCAGTTGGCAGCGGCTATTTGTTTTCTCATATTCGATTGTTTTAGTAATTCAAACTTGCTTAGAAGACTTGCTGATGACAAGGTCAAAGATATGTTTCAAAACCTGTGTTTCCTTTTCAGTAATTGTTTTATTCTTCATCTTTTTCCAGTTATTAATATCGTTTATTGCTTTGTCAAAACGATACCTTGACTCTTGCACCACGCCCCAGCTAAAGTCTGGGATAAACTTAGGAAGCAAACCATCTCCAAATACATTACTGCACACGCCAATAACAGAACCTGTATTGATGGATGAGTTGATGGCTGTACGCGAGTAATCGCCCATCACGACTCCGCACTTATTTCCCGATGGTAAAAATTCTTTAGACTCATAATCCCAAAGATGAACTGTGCCGCCAGTATTTTTTAAATTACTGTTACTGGTTCCCGCGCCCATATTACACCACTCGCCTATTACGCTATCACCCAGATATCCATCGTGCGCTTTATTGCTATAGCCGGTGATAATACTGTTCTTAATCTCACCTCCGCCCATACTATAAGGACCGATTGTGGTAGCACCGTAAATCTTTGTTCCCATCTTTAGAACTGCGCCTTCACAAATGGCAAAAGGCCCGCGAATAAGACATCCTTCCATTATGGTGGCATTCTTACCAATATAAATAGGTCCGCTGGAAGCATTTAAAATACTATGGCTTACCACTGCACCTTCCTCAACAAAAACACGGGACGGCTGCAAAAGGTGTACAGTATTATCAAGGTCAGCTGAAGTTCGACCATTTGTTATTAGCGCAAAATCCAGTTCAATCATCTGCTGGTTGCATTGAAAAAGATCAAATAGAAACGATAATCTTTTAACTGGTAATGTCTCAAATGCGATACTAAGATTCGAAGAAACTTTATCGATGGAAGGAATGACTTTAGACAAGGTTTTGTATGCAACCACGCCCTTATCGTCTTTAATGCCTTGCCCGGTTTGCAGCCCTTGAATGGCGTTTACTAACTCAAAGTTTGGGATAACACTTGCATCGATAAAAATGTATGCTGCCCCAAATGCTTCCTCGTATAAAGGCTGCAGGTAGTCTTCTGTAAGTAAAAAAACTTTCGTGCCCATCAACTTTTCCCAACGTTCCTTTATGGTTAGTATACCCACCCTTAGGTCTGCCACCGCGCGGGTAAGGGTAAGCGGGAAAAGTTTTTTTCTGAACGCTGTATCAAATAAAATTATATTCATTTTGTAAGACAATTAAAACACCGCTGATATAAAATTAACAGCCCTTACCATAAGAAAAATAGTTTTACAAAATCCTTCTAAAAATAGTATCAGCAGCTTTTGAAACTAAAAAGACGGGTAGAGAATTATTGGTAAGGCCGATAGCCCAAAAAGTATTTTCAAAGTGTTTGAAAAAGGAAATTCAATAATAAAATCAGATTGAATTAGTAGGTAACCAATATATGGGTTAATGTATATAAAGAGGGATAATTGTGCAAAGAAGAACCCCGTCTAAAAATACTGATTAATCTTTTCCAGTTCAGTCTGGATCTCGTTCTGCTTGTTTTCTCCGGCTAATAAAAAAGAATTTTTAGCGGTATTTAACCTCTCTTTAGTAATGTCTATCTCGTTCGTTAATTGGTTGATTTCTGCTTTTAACGCATTTAATCTTTGGGTTAATGCCTGCAATTCTTCAGCTTTCTTTTGAATCAGTAATTCTTTTTGCCTGACTTCTTTTTGATATTGCAAATTCTGTGCTCCCTGAAATGCATTTAAGTCGCGGCCAATAATGTTTAAATATTCCTGCCCGGTAGAAAGCAATTTCTCTTTGGTAAGTCCTGTGCTTTTTAAAACATTAAAAGCTGTTTTGTACCGTAACGCCTCATCTTGTATATCTTGAATATCGAGTTTACTATTTATAAATTCTTTAAAGTCTACTCCCTGGAAAAGGGGGTTTTTCTCGTTGGCTTCATCAATCAGTTTTTCAAAATACTGTTGATGCTCGGGCAAAGGTTTTGAAATAGTACCTGCAGGCGAATAAGTGGGAATTTGTGCAGCACCAGGGGCATTATTAACCGAACCGGTAATTAAAGGATGGTGGGCATTTTGGTCAATAGCAGGAGCTGTTGTGACCGGGGCAGCAGTTGTAGTTGCAGGTGCCGGGTGTATGGGTGAAGCAACAGGATTGTTTTCTTTTGCCTGCTGCACTTTCTTTTCCTCATCAAACTCCACAAAGGGAGTTAACAAATGCTTGAGTAAACTCATACTCTATTTTTTCAGGCTTAATAAAAAGCCAATAGTAAAATTTGCATCCCAATCGAACACGAATGTGTCAGTCTTTGTTGCATCTGAGATTGCTTTGTAAATATTTAAACCGGCAGTCATTTTTTTATCAGTTGCTTTATAAGACTGCGAAGCGTTTAACACGGTATATCTTTCTTCGCCTTTGCGATGTTGCTTTGCCAGGGTAAAAGGAACCCCACCTAAAATAAAGCCTACGTTACGTTTGCCTTCAGGTATTTTTGCTGCCGCAGCCTTTACATCATTATACACCTGTTCATCGCTGATTCCTTTTTCATAATACTTTGCGCCGGGAAGCTCAATTGATTTAAGTGTACCGTTTTCCTGCCACGATACTTTGGTATTACCCGAGCCAATATCCGCCAGAAAGGAGTTGTCAGCAAAAGATGGCGGCACGGTAGCAGTAAATCCAAACTTACCTTCCTGCTCTGCAGTAACGTTGTTTACTACATATCCCATCTTCTTCAATTCGTTGCTGATAGTTATCGTTTTTGGCTCTTTTTGCGCGCCGGAAGAAATAACAAAGTGCATATCAGTTTTAGATACCCCCTTGTCGAACATCGCAGCAAGATATTTTTTCAACCCAGCCCGTATGTCGTCAGTTGTAGCCAGCCCTTCATAAGTCAGAGACTCTCCAAAATCTTTTGATACAATCTGCCAACGCTTTTGGTTGTCCATATTTATAACAAAAGAGTTGAAGCCTGTAGCACCTACTTCCACTACGCCGCGAAGTGTGCCATTTTCTGGTTTTTCCGGCGTGTAGTTAAAATCACGACCTTCTGTTTTTGCATCGGCGGAAGCGGGGGTTGTAGTGGAACTGTTATCAATAGTGCCGGCAGTCTTGCTACCTGCAGTATTATTTGAAACCTGGGTTGTTGTTTCTTCTTTTGTTTTTGATATACGCGGCTTAATCGCAAAGTAGGCCAGTACTCCTATTATCAATAAAACGATTATTACACCTGCAGGTTTTAGTCTCATCTTTCTAGGTTTTGTTTTTAGTAATATAATGTCTAAAATTAATTTTTCTCCCGGTCTTTTTTACGCTTTTATCCATTCGGTATCTAACGTGGTCAAGTATGTTCTGGCTATAGTAGTTCGACAGAGGTAATAACTTTAATAAAAACTTTTGCTGCTTTACTTATTGGCCATTGTAATCATCACCACTCTGCCACCCTCTTCAGCGGACAGTAGTAATTTTTTGCCATCAGTAATATCAACCATTGTATTTACCGGAATTTCTTTATCGTCTGTAAGGTCTTTTAAAGATGATAGTTTTTGGTTGACAAATACCCATTTGTCCTTAAAAAAAGTGAAATAGCCAACCGGTACTTTTTGTTCTGCGGTAAGCTTTTCATTTCTAACAATATTCCTGTTGACGTGCCACTGAAATAAATACTGGTTGTTGTACACCATCAACCGGTGGTTTTCAGGCTTCCAGACAGAAGGCTTAAATTGATAATATAAATCAAGCACCGGTAAAGGCCCCTTTACCGGAGTGCCGCAAAATGGGCATTTAGGCGAAGTTGTATTATCGAACACAAACCATTTCTGATCGCAGTTAATATTGCTGCAGGGTTGCATCAAATCAGTTGTTTTTAAGAGCGCCTGCTCCCAGGTATCGGCATTAGGTCTTTTTGCGGGGTCATGTAAGCCGGTTATAAAAGCCTGGTCAAACAAGACTTTTAGATAAGGGCCGGTAAGGGTATACGGAAGTTTGCTCACATCTGCCCAGGGCAAGGCAGATTTAGAGACCTGGTCAATCTTAGGCCTGTTTGACAAATCAGTTGGATGTTCTATAAAAAGCGCCTTTTCACCCATCGACAAAAGATCGTCCTGTTCTGTATCAAGAGAGTTTACCTTACCGCCTTTTAAGGGATGGCGATACAATAGATACATGTATATCATTACTGCCATTGCATGCAAATCGGTAGTACGATTAGCATGTTTGCGGTTGGGGTCTTTTATGTTAAGGTGCTTTGTTGCCAATACTTCCGGGGCAATAAAATCAGCAGTACCTATAACATCGGGGGGATACAAACCAGGTACCACAAGACCATCAATATCTATAATGGTGGCAGACTTGCTTACAGGATCAATTAATACGTTTTTATACGAAAGGTCAGAGTGTGCCAGTCCTGCTGCGTGTAGCCGCTTTACGCCCCTGGCTATTTTTACACAGATCTGAAAATAACTTAGCCAATTGCCCAGTTCGCTTTCGTCAAGTCTTAATGCAAATTTTTTGTTTCTAAATTTAGCAGAAGCAAACCATAAACCCTGTTTTTCCTTACCCTTAATGCCGTCGCTGGTTGCATATCCCTTTTTAAAAAAGAAATTCTTGTTATACGCCGGTACAATTAAGCCCACCTTATCGCCTACCTCGACCATATCAGTAGGCCAGCAATACAAGCTTTTGAAATATTCGCCGCCTTCGCGGTTAAAAAAACTATCATAATACTGCGTTACTATTTTCTTCAACCGTTCTTTTGAATTAAAATCCTGCTTGTCTCTGTAAAATGCTACCACATAAGATTTATCCGGACCAAAGTAAACATCTTTCATACCGCCCCGCATCGGTTCTCCGTTGTCAACATATTGATAGTGCTTATCAGTGTTAATGACCGATTGCACAGACTTAGTATTTTGGGAAGCAGTATTTGAAAAGTTGCTTAGGTAACTCACTCGAATATTATTTTTAATTTCTTACTACACTATTCATGTGGAGAGCAGACTTAGAATACAATTGCCAATGTTCTGTCATCATGATTTCCTGTACTCCAAAAATCCATCCACGACGAAAACTGCTGCTCTATTTCCTTGTTACCGGTCTTTAATTCTACTTTTATTCCATCTTCATTTTTCCCGTTCAGGTCTGCTAAAAGCTCCTGCCATTTCTTAATATTTGGCAGGTTAGCCTCTACTACAAATTTGGCGTCATAAATACCGTCCGACATCATCATCAGATAAGAAAAATCTTTTATTACTTTAAACCCGAACCGGGTAGAAAATTTTTCGTTTTGAAACACTTCCGGCATTGTTATAAACCTCGTTCCACCGCCAAATTCTCCTACATCCAGCCAATTCATTAAAGTAACTTCCGTCACATTTTTATTAAGCACCGCAATAGGACAATCTCCCACCCCGAAAGAAAGTAAGGCATAACCTGCATCAAATTTTTTAAACAAGGTAAATATCAGGGTAGTATTGAGGTCTTTTAGAGCAATATCTTCCTTTGTTGCAAATGCTTCCAGGGTTTTATGAACGTGAAAGG
>JALYZZ010000230.1 GCA_030948675.1 Bacteroidota bacterium
TAATTGGCCAGTTATTTAACCTGCAGGTGCTATCGAGTGATTTCGAAAAGAAAGCGTATAATAATGCGATTGCAAAAAAGATTGCTTATCCAACCCGTGGTATTATTTACGACCGCAAGGGGAGGGCTATTCTTGATAATGTTGCAAGATTTGATTTAGTTGTTACTCCCGTACAGGTTAAGGGTATTGATACCTTTGCCTTATGTCATCTTTTACAAATTGATACGGTGGAGTTCAATAAAAGGATGGTAAGCGCTATTATCAAAAACGGAAGATATAGACCGAGCGTTTTCGAGCCCTATATTTCCACTCAGTTGCAGGCGCAGTTAGATGAGAATATGTACAAGTTTGCCGGTTTCGATCTCTCTGAAAGGCCTGTGCGTTCTTATCCTTACAAAGCCGCTGCCCATATACTTGGGTATGTAGGCGAAGTAGACACTTCTATTATACGCAGGTCCGGTTATTTCTACCAAATGGGCGATCTGATCGGAAGGAGTGGCTTGGAAAAAACCTATGAAAAGGTTTTGATGGGTCAGAGAGGAATAAACTTTCTTGTAAAAGACAATAAAAACCGAATTCAGGGCCGTTACGAAAAAGGTATGTATGATACGGCGGCAGAGGCAGGACGAAATCTTTATACTAGTGTCGATATTGATTTACAGCAATTAGCTGAAAAATTAATGCATAGTAAAATAGGCGCTATTGTAGCAATTAATCCTAAAACTGGCGGTATCCTCGCTATGACCTCTGGACCCAGCTACGACCCAAATGACTTAGCTGGCGCTAATTTTCGCAAAAACTGGGGAAAGATGGCGCTTGATACAGCGCGGCCGTTGTACAACAGGGCTATCAAAGGTCAATACCCTCCTGGTTCTACGTTTAAACCGTTGGGAGCATTGGTTGCGCTTGATGAAAGTTTAATTACTCCAAGTTATGGATACGGATGCGGCGGTGCGTACTATGGCTGTAGTGGCATAAGGGTAAAATGCGAACATGCAGGTCATGGTCACGCTGCTTCATTGCGTTCTGCTTTGGCTAACTCCTGCAACTCATATTTTTGCCAGATTTTTAGAATGGCCATCGACAATCCTTCCTATCACAACACCATACAGGGATATTTGAAATGGAAGGAGTATATGAACGCTTTTGGTATGGGGGTTAGACTTGGAGTAGATCTTCCAAGTGAAGACCGAGCGGGGATACCAGATACAAGCAGGTATAATAAAGACTTTGGCGGTAGTCGCCGTTGGAATAGTTGTAACGTGGTAACGCTTGGTATCGGACAAGATCGTATGACTGCCACACCGTTGCAAATGGCTAATGTAGCAAGCATCATTGCAAATAGGGGCTATTACTACACCCCTCACTTAGTGGACAGTGTGCAGGACGAAACTATTAACGACACTGCTTTTCTGGCAAAATACAGAACAAAACATAGTGTAACTCATATTTCTGACTCGGCGTACCAGGCAGTTGTTGATGGCATGCACGACGTAACAGTGTACGGAACAGCAAGTTTTCTTAGGGTTCCAGGCATTCAGTATTGTGCAAAAACAGGAACTGCTCAAAATCCGCATGGTAAAAATCACTCCATCTTTACTTGTTTTGCTCCACGTAACAATCCGCGCATTGCGATAGCAGTTGTGGTCGAAAACGCAGGATATGGAGCTACCTGGGCTGGTCCTATTGCCACCTTACTTATGGAAAAATACTTAAATGACTCTATTTCCTCCGAAAGCCAGTCAACCCTGGAAAGGGTATCTAAAGCGGATTTAATTCCTGCAGCCATCAAGCATTGGTATTATATGAAAGACTCCATCAGGCAGGTTAAAGCGGGTTTGAGAGAAGTGAGCGTTGACACAGTGATAGAACGACCCGTGGTAGTGCCAAAAAAGACAACTTTTGACCCAGAAGCTGAGCCAAATAGAAAAGATACTGGAGAATTAAATGTAGAAAAACCTTCGATGATTTTGCCCGAAGAGAAGAAGAATGCGTTAGACACTTTGCAAAATGACAAATAATAATACTATTTCGAAGGGGATAGACTGGAGTATGGTGGTTTTGTATGCAACTCTTGTTATTATAGGTCTGTTAATGATTTTTGCAAATGAGTATAAGGAGGGAGAAAGCATTTTTCAACCTATTTTCAGCCAATCAAAAGACTACGGCAAACAGACGCTTTGGGTAGGTATCTGTTCTGTTTTAGCTATTTTTATTCTTCTTACTGACAGTAAGTTTTTTACGGCAACAGCAAATCTTCTTTATGGCCTTGGTATTGTTCTTTGCCTTGCTGCACTTTTCGTTGGTGCCGAGGTTAAAGGCTCAAAATCATGGATTGTACTCGGTGGCTTACGTTTGCAGCCCTCTGAGCTTTCAAAAGTGTTTACCTGTTTAGCATTGGCCAAGTATATTAGCAGGCAGGAAACAGATTTCAGTAATATGAAATCTCATATTGTTGGAGCAGCTATATCGTTATTGCCCGCAGTAATTACCATTGCGCAAAATGAAACCGGGCTTGCATTGGTTTATTTTTCATTTTTCCTTGTTATGTATCGTGAGGGGCTTCCTCCATTTATATTAATTACAGGCGCATCAATAGCTGTTATCTTGATATTATCGTTGATTCTTCCTTCTAAAACATTATTTATTGGTTACGCTGTTTTAGCTGTCTTAACAATTATTTTCTGCCGCAGTCTTTTCAGGCGCAACCGGGCTTTACTATGGATAATTATAGGTGTATGGGCTATTGCCAGTATTATATCGTCTGTGGCTATCCCTTACCTGATCAATCACATTATGAAGCCCTACCAGCGCGATCGAATCTTCAGTTTAGTAGGCAAACCTTACATTCCGCAAAATCCGGAAGAGCGTGCAGAACTTGAAAAATTAAAAGCAAAAAGCCGCGGCAAAAGTCACAACCAAAGCGAGTATAATGTTATCCAATCCAAAATAGCAATCGGGTCAGGGGGAGTTTTTGGTAAAGGTTATTTAAAAGGAACACAAACACTCTACGATTTTGTACCGGAACAACGC
>JALYZZ010000191.1 GCA_030948675.1 Bacteroidota bacterium
CTTTTTGGGCAACTGATGCAGGCAATTTATCGATAGGCCAGCCAAGTATTGCAATCGCCATAATGGGTTTGCCGCCCATCGCATAGACATCACTAATTGCGTTTGCGCTCGCTATTCGGCCAAAATCAAACGGATCATTTACGATTGGCATAAAAAAATCGGTCGTACTGATGACAGCAGTGCCATTGCCAAGGTTGTACACTGCTGCGTCATCTTTACTGTCGTTGCCCACCAAAAGATTTTTGTTATTTGGAAAGGCAAATTGGCTACTTAATATTTCCTCTAATACTGATGGGGCAATCTTACATCCGCAGCCGCCACCGTGGGAGTACTGCGTAAGTTTTATTTTCTCAAGCATCTGCTTTTACTGTTTGTTGCGCAAAAATATGCTTTGTATTTTTTACCGCATCTACCGTTTCACATTCTATCTTTTGCAATAACTCGCGTAGGTTATCACGGCTGTGCAAGCCCTTCAGGTATTGCTTATCGTAGTATTTTAGCAATATTCTAAAGCTTTCCGTTAAGTTGTCCTCTAAAAGGTAATTGATCGCCAACTTGGCTTCCAGGCCGCCCAATCGTTTTTGTATTCTGATGATAGCACCGGCGAGCTCCTGTTTATCGCCTTTGCCATAACCTGACACTATGTGTTTTAATCTTTCCTCAAAAGGGATATCTAAGAAATAAACCAGCCTCGTTCTCATCTTCTTAAAAAATACGGTGGGAATATTTACAAGTCCTATTCTCTGGCTTTCGTCCTCCAGCCAGATACACGGCGAGGGGTGGTGGGTAAAAGTTTTTGCAGGCTCATTTTTGGCCATCAAGCTTAGCCGCTCAAGTGCTTCATGCGCATTTCTAAGCTCTAATGCCAGCATATTTTCGAACATTTCCTGGCTTGGCTGTTGGGGCATATTTATGTTACCAAAGGCAGAGCCCTTATGTTTCGCCAGATCTTCCAGGTCGATAACTACCTGATGCTGTTTTTTTAATTCCTCTATTACAAACGTTTTTCCACTGCCGGTGTAGCCCCCCAAAATGGTTGTATTATAATCTTTTTCAAATTGCTTAACTCCCCATTGCCTGTAAGCTTTGTATCCTCCAATAATAGTATAAACCTTAAAACCATATAGATCGAGCAGCCAGCTAACACCACCACTTCTCATACCGCCTCGCCAGCAATGCACAACCACTGTTTTGGCAGTATTTGGTGGCTGATGTACAATCAATCCTTCAACAAACTCAACCATTTCTACCATCTTCTTGCCAAATATTGCCAGCCCTAATTTAATCGCCTTTTGTCTGCTTTGTTGCTTATATGCTGTACCTACAATTTTACGCTCGTTGTTATTGAAAAGCGGCATTGAGACGGCTCCAGGAATATGAGCATGCATATATTCTCCTTCTGACCTGACATCTATTACGGGATGTTGAAAATTTAACCCTAAAAATGTTTCTGTATCTATTTGTGTAACCGCCATTTATTTTTTTTAAAATGTAATATTAATACTAATTGAAAATTCAATAAAAAGGATCCGCCTTTTTTACGTCTTAAAAACTTCTAAAATCATGCTCCCGACGTTAAAGATTATTTTTATCGGCCAGTTACTAAAAACAATGTTTTTCGAAATTGTACTTGCAATTCTTTAAACTATTTACCAACTTTATCTCCAAAGGCTCTTCCGAAGTGAAAATTGAAATTATTGTCGTACAAAATATTTCATTGACCAAAACTAATTACCACGCTTATGTGTAGAAAAACACTGTTTTTGCTTTTGTTTTCGTTAACTTTTTTCATTGGTTGCGCTCCGTTTAGCGAGGTGCACAAATATGCCACTTCTTCGGTCGAAGCTCTTAATAAAATAAATGAAGTTGATTATACTTTCAAAGATTATTGCCACCAGGATTGCGAACTGCAGCAGTTACGAATAGGAGAAATAAGGCAGTCTTTTTATTGTAACTGCGAAGAAGCAGCAACCAGTGCGGACGATGCAATCCAAAAGATTCAACGTACTATAACCTCGTATCTGCAAGCTGTAGCACAGTTGAGCAATAACAGCGATTTCTCTTATGATGTATCAGGATTGACGCAGGCACTTCAAAAAAGTACTTTGTTGCAAATGTCAGATCAGCAACTGGGAGTGGCCTCAAAGGCGGGAAATTTTATCGCTACAGCAGCAACTACATATTACCGGCAGAAAAAATTGAAACAATATTTAGGACAGGCTGACAGCATTTTCCAGA
>JALYZZ010000259.1 GCA_030948675.1 Bacteroidota bacterium
TCTTTCAATTTAAAGTCAAATATTTTATCTACTAATGCCCACTGGCCGTTTTCCCATTTAAATCCCTGGTAATCGCCGTCGGGTACTCTATTAAATGGCTGGTCAGCCTGGTTCTGTTCAACAATCAGGTGATCAAAGACAATCATGTCCATGTCTTTGTCGTAATTCATCCTGGCGCGACCATCTTTTTTATATTCCATTAGGTATCTTGCAACGGGCGGCCCATATTTTACAGCGCTGTCTTTGCTGTCTTTAAGCGAAAAGAATGAACCTCCAAACACTGGTTTTCCGGTTTCATCAAATGATAAAACTTCTATCCATTTGCGCGCGCTGCGCATATTATTGTCGTCGTAACCCAACAGGGTATAATATTTTTTATTATTGAAAGTCTTCATTACAATGCCGTAATAAATAGCCCCAATCCAGTTTTTACCGGTTCTTACTGAGTCTTGCGGCGCTGTTGTAAATTCACTAATATCTACCAGCGGAAATAATTTCAAGGATCCATCGGCTGTTTTCATTTGAATGGCACCGCGTTGTCTGAAGTAATCTTCATCTCTTTCCCACTGCCACGAAAAAATGCGAAACGAGCTGTCAGGGGCGTAAATACGCGAAACAGTCTCAAGAGAGTCGTATGGATAATAAAAAGAATTAGGGGTTTTTAAAGACCTGACGAGCATGCGGATAAAAACGCTGTCAGACGCAAAACGTTGAGCAGCGGTTTTTTCCATAATCATTGACCGGCTATAATTTTTCATACTGTCTTCGTCGCGTTTTAGCGCCAGCAAATTTTGCCTTGACACAGTTTGAGCTGAAACCGAGACGACAACAGACAATAAGAAAAACAACAAAAAGCTGCGTACCTGTATCATAAACATAATCAACGAAAATACTCTATGCGAATTATAATAATTCGTGAATGTGAAGATGTAAAAATGGATTTAAGTTTTTTTTACCACGCCCAATATTGCGTCAGCAAAAGAAGGTAAGTTTTGATAGCGAAAATCGATAAGAGGGTTTGGAGATGGTACTTCGGGATTAGTGGTGTCAACATATATGGTATACATTCCGGCATTCTTTCCAAATGTCATATCGCTTAACTTATTGCCAACCATAATACTTTTACTGAACGCGATGTTTGGAAAGTCTTTTTGCGCCTGGTAAGCCATACCTGGATTGGGCTTTCTGTCGTAACAATCATTATCCATGCTATCGCAATAATAAATTTTATCAACTCTTCCGGATCGTTCAGTTATTTCCACCAGCATATTGCTATGAATATTTGCCAAATCGTCGGCGGTCATCAATCTTTTTCCAACGCCACGTTGGTTTGTAACCATCACAATTGTTCCAAACAGATCTGAAAGAATTTTTAAAGCATTAGTAACGCCATCATAAAACCTGAACTGACTCCAGTGTAATACATAATCCTCATCCTTCTCATGATTAATAACCACGTCACGGTCAAGAAACAGAGTCCAGCTTTTATCAATTCTGGGAAGTTCGTTCATATAAGATCATTCATCATCAGCAGGTTAAATTTTGATAAAAAAGTCGGAAAGAGCAAACTTCGCTCCTCAAACCCGAAACCCAAGACCTTCCTTCTTATTCCTTCAACTCTACCTGGGCCCTTTCAAAGTCTTCGGGAATGCCGATATCAATAAAGTATTGGTCCTGTACTACCCCAAACATCCTTCTTTTATTGTAATATTTTTCGAGGTAATCAGTCTCTAAAGAAAATTTTTCGGGTAAGTTTTCGTCAAGAAATTTGTGTGTATGAATGCCATAGACCCCGCCGTTGATTAAGCTGCTTTCATAAAACTGTTTTTCTTTAAAGCTCTTTATCAGGCAATGATTATCCAGCTCAACTACACCATAGCGGTCAGAGTTTTTCATTGGTTTAAGGGCTACCGTGCAACTAGCGCCGGTGAGGCAATGTACGCCTGCAAGTACCTCTACATCTATTTTAAAAAGCGTATCTCCGTTTGCCACCAACACACATTTGTCTTTTGCAATTTTACATGCTTTTTTCACAGCACCACCTGTACCTAGCGGTTCATCCTCTATAGAAGTTTTAAAACAAAGTGAGGGGTAGCTTTTACAAAGAAAGTCGACAATAACTTCGCTTTTATAACCAAGGCAAAATACAAAATGCTCAATTCCCTGTGACTGCAGGTGATCGATTACAAACGTTAGAAAAGGTTTACCGTTTACGGGGGCCATGCATTTAGGTAAATCAGGAACTGCAGTTCGCAAGCGTGTTCCTAAACCTCCGGCCAAAATGATCGCTTCTCTAATACCCATACGATTTTTGTTTATAGTTGATGGTTCTTATAAGGCCTTTCCAGGTATTAGCATTCATATTTTGTGCCCGGTCCTTATCATTTTCCATGCTATCCCGGAAAAAGATTTTCCTCAACAAGCTGGCAAATAATGTGGCCTACCAAAATATGACTTTCCTGTATTCTCGGTGTGTCTGATGCGGGCACATTAAACAACACATCACTCATTTCTTTCAGAGTTCCGCCAGACAAACCAGTAAAGCCAATAGTTATCATACTTAGGCTTTTTGCGGCCTCAAATGCTTTCACTATGTTAGCAGAATTGCCCGACGTACTCAGCCCGATCAATACATCACCTTTTACCCCCATGCCCTCAATTAATCTTGCATAAATAACATCGTAGCTATAATCATTTGCAACTGCGGTAAGATAAGATGAGTTGCAGTGTAGCGCATCAGACGGTAAAGCCTTCCTGTTTTTATAAAACCTGCCCGAAAACTCTGCGGCCAGGTGTTGGGCATCAGCGGCGCTTCCACCATTTCCACAAAACAGCACTTTGTTTCCATTTTTAAAAGCGGCAGTTACTAGGTCAACGGCCTGCTGTATTCTAGTTAAAAATGTTTCATCCTCTGCTATTCGCTGCTTTGTCTCTATCGATCGTGCGATAATTTCTTTAATGTTATCCATTAATTTATATTCTTAATTTTTATGTTTCAGCTTGCCGCGTCAAATTTCGCATTTCTCATTCTCCCCGTTTTTAAACGCCTTGTCCAAATAATAAAACTCTTATTTGTGTAGATTATTTTGTAACCAGACACCCGATCGTAGCTGGACGAATTGCCGGTAACAATACAATCATCGTTGTTGTCAAAACTAAACGGCCTGTACCTTGTGCTGTTTTTTTCCGACGTTCCAAAAATAATTTGTTTGTGCTCCTTTGAGTAATAATATTCAACCATAGGCACGCGAAGCCAAAACTCTTCGTTGTCAATGTACACTGTTTTAACCTCGTTGCCCAAAAAAAGCGTTGCGATAGTTTTTGCCTCCTCGTCTTCAACAGCCAATAATAACTGCTTTTGATTGTAAACAAAAGCACACCCACCAACCAAAAGCAGGGGAAGCAAGATTGCCAGCTTTACACCTTTTGAATAATAATTAAAAAGAAATGACAGCAGAGCGATACAAATCAAAATGAAACTAAGAATAAGGTAGTTTAAAGATCTTTCTGGAAAAATATTACCTGTTGCAGCCCTCATTAAAATACTAAACAGTATGATAAACATAGAGAGCTTAACAGTCGTTTTTTCAAATGCCGGTAAGCGTCTTTTAAAGATTAAGATTAGTGCAATAAACAGTAATGGCAGCGCAATATATTTTGACACAAAAAACAGTGCTGACAGACCAAATACAAACGAGCTTACTTTATCTATGGTATCAACTATATTAAAGCTGTAATGATTGTTGTGGTAAATAAGTGACAAACCAGTATTGAGTATTACCGGTAGGTAGAATGTAAGTGCTACAACAAAAACGATGACGACTGAAGTTATAATACTGCGTAAGACCACCGTGTTATTCTTATTGGATACCATAAGAAACAAGGTGTTACCAACTGTGTAAAGCAAAAATGTAGGCATAGAAATAATGCCAAGAACGTTGGCAACGATATACAGAAAGCGATAACGGCGATTAAAATCCTTGTATGTTGTAGCATGGATAACAATGTGCAAAACAACTACTGCTAAAAACAAAGACAAGGTAATTCCCCTGCTTAAGCTGCTGTATATGTAAACCAGGGGCGACGCTGCCAGCAATACAAGCGCAAAAGCCGAAAGAACGAAGCCAGTGGATTTGTATAAAATATAAAATAACGTAAGCAGCGTAAATAATCCAAAAAGTAAGGGAGGCAGCCGCAGATCTAACAGTGTATCAAATGGAAGTAGAATAAAAAGATGACAGACCACATTGAACAACGGATACGTATTAAATAAAATGACCGGAAAATAAAAAGGCTTATTGATGTAATAATTGTATCCCCACGCTTCATCGTATGTGATTTGCTTTAGATGATCATTGTATAAAACGACCCCACAATATGTGCAACACAAAATGACCAGCACTAATTTTTCTTTTGATGGAAGATTTTTAAATGAAACTATTACATGTGAAAAAGACGTTTTAAGATAGCCGGATATAAGCAACAGAGTATTGTATATTGGTGCCGCGTAAATATATGACACGAAAGAAACTGCTGTAATTACAGGATAGACGAGCCAATGTACATTGTATATGAGCTGGTATTTCTGCTGTGTAAATAAAGAGGTAACAATTAGTGGCTTAAGATCTGGTCGTTGTAAGGTACTGG
>JALYZZ010000194.1 GCA_030948675.1 Bacteroidota bacterium
GGTGGGAGTCATGGAAAAACGACTACCACCAGTATGATTATGCACGTGTTAAAATATGCACAAAAACAGTTTGATTACCTGGTAGGCGCAAGGCTGGAAGGTTTTGATCAGTCGGTCAATATTACCGATGCTCCGATCATTATATGTGAGG
Organism: Bacteroidota bacterium; assembly: GCA_030948675.1. GTDB lineage: Bacteria > Bacteroidota > Bacteroidia > Chitinophagales > Chitinophagaceae > Segetibacter. The sequence goes on from JALYZZ010000194.1 coordinate 152, forward strand.
GCGACGAGTATCCTGCCAGTACAATTGAAAAGCGGCCAAAGTTTCATTTTCTTTTTCCTCATGTGGCAATCATTACAGGTATTGCATGGGATCATATAAATGTGTTTCCCACCTTCGAAAATTACATTGAACAGTTTCGAATTTTTATAGAAAAGATTGAGCCTGGGGGACTGTTGATTTACAATAAAACGGATAACGTTCTTAATGAATTAGTTTCAAGGGGTATTAAGAAAGATATCCGTCTGCAACCATATACAGTTCCCGAACACTCCATTGTTAATGGAAAGACGACGGTCACAATTGAAGATGCAACAGGCACATTGGAGGTTTTTGGCAATCATAATCTGCTTAATCTAAATGCCGCATGGTACGCCTGCAAAAGTTTGCAAATAGATCAATCTGTTTTTGTAAAGGCAATGGCAAGTTTTACAGGTGCAAGCAAGCGGCTTGAAAAAATTGCCGAAAGTAAAAATACCATCGTTTACCGAGATTTTGCCCATGCACCGAGCAAAGTAAAAGCGACTATTGAAGCGGTAAAACATCAGTACCCTAACAGGCAATTAATAGCAGTGCTGGAATTACATACGTTCAGCAGTCTTAATGAACATTTTATGACTGAATATAGTGGAGCTCTGGACAAAGCAGATCACGCTGCAGTCTTTTATTCGAAACATGCATTGGAGCTAAAAAGAATGCCCGGACTGCTAAAAGAAACAGTTGAAAAAGGCTTTGGAAAAGAAGGGCTGGCAGTTATTACTGTTAAAAGTGAATTGGTTGAGTGGTTATCACTACAGCAGTATAAAGACGCCAACCTGGTATTAATGAGTAGTGGCAACTACGATGGATTGGATGTAATAGAATTTGGAAAAAAGATAACTTCATCTAAATAGTTTTTTATTCACATTTTTGCAAAAAAGGCTTTTAATACCCCCAGACCTAAGTACATGAAATTACAGTTAAAACGCCCTGTTGCTTTTATCGATTTGGAAACAACAGGCACCAATCTCGCGGCAGACAGAATTGTTGAAATTGCCATTGTAAAAGTCGGCGTTGATGGTAGTAGGCAAACTAAGAGAAGATTAATAAATCCCTTAATGCCAATACCAAAAGCGTCTAGCGATGTACATGGTATCACGGATGACATGGTAAAAGATGCACCTTCTTTTAAACAGGTAGCAAATGAAATAAAGCAATTTGTTGACAATTGCGACATTGGTGGATACAATAGTAACCGCTTTGATATTCCTATGCTGGTGGAGGAATTTTTAAGGGCCGGACTGGAGTTTACGGTAGACGGTCGAAAGCTGATAGATGTGCAAAGAGTGTTTCACCTGATGGAGCAAAGAACGCTTAGTGCAGCTTATAAATTCTATTGTCAAAAAACACTTGAAGGCGCACATGGCGCTGAAGCTGACGCTGCTGCAACTGCCGAAATTTTGGAAGCACAGATTGAGCGATATCCTGAAATTGGGGTGACACTTGAGTCTATTTGCAGCTTTTGTGGTGAAGAAGACCTTGTTGACTTTGCGCGGCGTTTTGTAAAAGTAGATTGCAAAGAGGTTTTCAACTTTGGCAAGCATAAAGGCCGCTGCGTAGAAGAAGTTTTAAAAGCCGAACCCCAGTATTATGATTGGATGATGAAGGGCGATTTTCCATTGCATACCAAGCAAAAATTAACTGAGATAATGAAACGCTCGTTGTTGAAGAAAGTTTAGCTGTATTATAGGATTGTAAAATCCCTTTATCATTAAACAAAATTGTACTTTCGGCTGATACAAACCCCTTGCTTGTTTTGGAAAAAATTGTAATTATCCCCACATACAATGAAAAGGAAAATATCGCTAATATTTTAAACGCTATATTTTCGCTACACCAGGGGTATCACGTGCTAATCATAGATGACGGATCTCCTGATGGAACTGCTAATATTGTGAAAGGATTGCAACAACATTACCCCGGTCAATTGTTTCTGGAAGAAAGATCAGGCAAACAAGGTTTGGGAACCGCTTACATTCACGGTTTTAAGTGGAGTATCGCTAAAGGATATAGCTATATTTTTGAAATGGATGCAGATTTTTCACATCGTCCTTCAGATTTGGAAAGACTATATAACGCGTGCAAGTACGAAGGTGCTGACGTAGCGGTAGGTAGCCGTTACGTAGAGGGAGGAAAAATAGAAAATTGGCCTTGGGACCGCATGTTTTACTCGAAAGGCGGGGCTTATTATACCAAATTGGTGACCTGGATGCCGATAAACGATCCAACCGCAGGGTTTGTCTGTTATAAAAAAGAAGTGTTGCAAGTCATCAACTACAGCGTGATAAAGTTTGTTGGTTATGCTTTTCAAATAGAGATGAAATTTGCCGCGTGGAAGCTGAAGTTTAAAATCAAGGAAGTGCCTATTACCTTTACCGATCGTAAAGATGGTGCATCTAAAATGAGTAAAGGCATTATAAAAGAAGGGGTGCTTGGCGTGCTAAAAATTCAATTTGAAAGTCTCTTTAAAAACTATCGTCGCCGGGTAAGAAATGCTTCTGAAGTAGTTTCGGCGTAATAATCTATACGTAAGCCTGATTGGGATGCAGGAAGAGCAGCCGGTGCATCAACCATTCCCGCTTATAATTCCTTCGCAAAAATATCCTTCCTTACACCTCATACAATAATTTTTCTTCTGTCTTTTCCTATGAAAAATGCTTTGTTTAAGTTGCACACTGCTGTATTTCTATGGGGATTTACAGGGGTATTGGGCAGGTTGATATCTTTAAATGAAGGTCTGCTGGTTTGGTATCGGCTCGTTATCACGATAGTGACTCTGTATTTTATTATGCGTGGAAAGAAGCAATTAGAATCAGTGTCGGCAAAGCAACGCGGGCATTTATTTGCAATAGGGGGATTGCTGGCTTTCCACTGGTGTTTCTTTTATGGAAGTATAAAGTACTCCAACGTATCCATCGCTTTAACCTGTCTTTCCTCAACCGGGATATTTACCGCTCTCTTAGAACCGCTTATAACGCGTAAAAAAGTCGTTTTATCCGAAGTTTTACTCGGCTCGCTGGCCATTGCGGGGATCTATCTTATTTTTCATTTCGATCCTCAGTTTAAGACGGGAATTATCTTAGGAGTAACCGCAGCCATTCTTACCTGCGTTTTCTCTATATTAAATAAGACTCAGGTCTCTTACAACACTCCGCGTACGGTAATGCTTTATGAGCTGTGCGGCGGATTTTTGCTGTTAAGTGTGTTGATGCCTTTCTACCTGTATTTGTTACCGGCAGACCATTGGTTTCCTGCAAAAGCAGATATTGTGTGGTTGCTGTTACTGAGCTGGGTTTGCACCATTATGGCGATGGATCTATCGCTGCAGGCATTGCAGAAAGTATCCGCCTTTACCCAAAATCTTACGCTAAACCTTGAACCGGTTTATGGAGTCATCCTCGCTTTTGTGGTATACAACGAAAATAAATACCTGAGCAAATGGTTTTACTATGGGTTCGCGCTTATTTTGCTGGCAGTAGTTCTGCAGATGTTAAGGGTTACTAGAAGCAGGAAAAAAAGCGCTGCAACACTATGATAAAGTGCATTAATCCATCTCTTACTGGCACAGTTTTTTACTTTGTCACTAAATTATTAAAACGGCTTTTTCATGAAGTTTGAGGATTTTTATCTGAAGGGTTATAATTGGATCGTACGGTATGGCCCTCGTGCTATAATTGCCATAATCCTGCTGTTTTTTGGATTTTGGTTTGTAGGAAAAATGAAAAAGTGGCTGCATAATTCTCTCGACCGAAGGAATATAGATCCATCACTGCGGCCGTTTTTACTAAGTGTTTCCGTTATTTTTTTACAAGGGCTACTTGTACTTGGCGCTATGCAGGTATTAGGGGTTCAAATGACCATCTTTGCCGCGTTCATCGGCGCTTTTGGTGTAGCTACAGGCCTGGCGCTGTCTGGCACGCTTCAAAACTTCACCAGCGGTGTTTTAATTCTTATTTTAAAACCTTTCAGAGTAGGCGATAATATCATAGCCCAGGGGCAGGAAGGAACCGTTACTTCGATACAAATTTTCTATACGATTGTAACTACTTTCGACAACCGCACTGTTATTCTTCCGAATAGTAAATTGTCTAACGAGGTAATTGTTAATCTGAGCAGGGAAGGCATTCGACGGTTGGATATTGAAGTTAAGTTTACCTTTTCTGTTCCTTATGAGCAGGTAAGAAAAATTTTGGAAAGTACAATTAACGCAAATACAAACCTTTTAAAGGAACCCACATTTCGCATTGGTGTTTCATCCGTTGACCCGGATGGCTATAAAGTAATATTGAACGTATGGGTAAAGCCACACGGATATCAGGACGTGAAGTTGCAACTGCAGGAGAAAGTAATTGAGAACATTATTTCAAGTGGCATAAAGCTGCCGGGAATGTAGGGGAGAGAAGCTGCGAGCCTTTAGCAGCTAGGCTGATAGGATGTCTTGCACTATCAATGGTGTACTTGCTGCTGACAGCTTCCGGCTTTTCTACTACCCGCTGATATATTTTACAAAACTTCTTTTTGCAATTGGTAACAGGGTTTCTTCAAGCGGATATGCAAGGTCCGTTTGAATGTTATACACCGCCGGATTAGGCAAGTGCTTACGGTTTTTGATTAATTCACCTTTTATATTTTCTGGAGAATTGCTTACTGTTCTTTCCCACTTTTGTACATAGTCAGTACGGATGCCACGATATTTCTCATCATGCTTTTCAAAAAACGTTAGCCGATATTGGTACACAACTATTGCATTAAACTTGCCGTCTTTCAAAAAAAGATAACCTTCATTAGTATCAAGCGGAACGAGGCCTACCGGCTCTATGTTTAGTTTTGTTTCTACAAACTCGTAGATTTCAGCCCCGGTTTTTATTGTGTGTTTTATCTTGGTTGCTGAATATTGTATGATGTCTTCAAGCTCTTTCATCAACTCATCATCTTCAATCATTCTTTCATAAGCCAACTGCAGCTTTTGTATGTTAATGTCGGTCAGCTGCTTTGGAAAGTGTTCCTGCAAAAACTTTTTGTTTTCTCTGAAAGAGACAATGTTGTTGTAATGAAAGATGATATCAGCCAGTTGCGGATATAGCTTATTCTCATTAAAGTATTTATTCACTTCATTTAAATACGCAAGCAGCGTATATTTTTTTAATTCGAAATCAATGTACCCTTCGGTAAACCATGTTTCAGATAGTGTTTTCATATCCTCTAAATTTCGTTATACTAATCTATATAATCTGACGTTGAAAACCCTCGTAAGGTTAACACTGTTTCTTTCTTTAACAGTATTTATCTTAAAGATAAAAAATCCTGTGCCATTGTAAACCCTCTGAAAAGTTGATGAAAGGTAAATGTTAGTTAGTGAAAAAAAATCAATGAGAGCGGAGAAAAGGGCCTGCCAATTCCTTGTTTAGCTTGAAGTATCTCTGCTATATTTCTGACAGCTTACGTAGCCATTTTTACAAAAGAAAAAGTGTCTCCATCGAAGAGGCCTTTGTCACTAAGTTTTATATGCGGTATTACCAGCAGTGAAATAAATGAAAGTTTCATTTTATTATTTTATAATTTTTATATATTTCTTTTTTTTATTTTATAAATCTGCATATATTGATG
>JALYZZ010000271.1 GCA_030948675.1 Bacteroidota bacterium
AGACAACCCTACCATTAGCGACAAATGCCCGCCGGAAGATGCGCCTGTAATGCCGATGTGAGCCGCATCAATATTGTACTGCTTTGCATTGTACCTTATAAACCTCACTGCCCGTTTTAAATCAACTATTTCGTCGGCAATATTGTATCGTGGCTGAGAACCGTGCATGGTAACAAAAACGGTGTAACCTCCATTGATAAAAGTTTTTGCCCTGCTAACAAACGATGCGGCATAAGTGTAACTCGACGTCCAGTTTCCGCTAACGACACTAATAATTGCTTTTCCATTGCTATGTTCATTTGGAGCAAGTTTAATCATCGTGAGTGCCATTCCGTCTTTTCGACCATAAATTAATTCTGTATTGCTATAGCTGACAGTATCTTGAGAGTTACCGTTGATGGCAAACGAGAATACAATTATTACGCACGACAATAGTGATTTCATATTACTAACTTAATGGTGAATGAACTGGAAGTTAAGAATAATTTTAATATTATTCTCGCACATCTATACCTCAAATTCCTACTAATAAAACATTCACATCGTTTTAATATTTCTACCCTACATAACCGTTTAATCATTTGCTAGCCGTCACAACCAATTTTTGCCTGCTGCTATTTTCGGGTAATTTTTTAAAGGCACAAACAAAAAGGCCACCTTACAGGCAGCCCTTTCTTCGTTTGGAAAAATGGAATTTAATTGATCTTAATTTCCTTCTTAGTTGTTTCTTTTCCCTGTAATATGGGAAGGCTTACATACAGTACGCCATCCTCATATTTTGCTGTAATATTTGCAGCATCGATTAAGTCGTCTAACACAAAGGTTCTTACAAATCCACCCCGGCTGTATTCCCGCTGTATCCATTCAGGACGGGCAAAACCTTCAGGTGGTGTGTAAGAAATTTTTAATTCTTTGCCCTGAACATCTATTTTAAAGTGTTCCTTAATGCGACCGGGAGCAAATACCAGCATTTCAAAACTTCCTTCTGTCTTGTAGACGTTTACTGCTGCGCGTTGCATACTTCGGATAAGCATAGGCCTTTGCCTGCTTCCGTGTTCGCCTTTTGCGGCGCATGACTGATTGTAGTGCATGTTGTTTTTTTTTAAATAATTAATAAATGAGTATAACCCTCGCGTTCGAAAAGTAAGCCAACCGGACGCAAGTAACATTTTGGCAGAAAGTAAGAGGCAAAATGAAACGTAAACATGCCGCGGCCGACCTGCAAGCGATATTTTGTCACAACCACAGCATTATTTATTGTTATTTGAAATAGAAAATGGAAGGCATTTAAATTCTTAGATGGCCCGGTGAGCGATTGACATATTTATTGGGAAATATGACAGCATGTTACCGCTCAAGCAGCAACAAAGCCTTGTAAGGTTAGAAATGATTGAGGTTAAACAAGGTGCTTTATTTTTGAGCAAATAACCAGCAATGAAAATTTTTCAACAATCGTTACAGTTATCAGAACGGAGAAGAGGGTTTCATCTTATTACCACTGACGTTATACAATCTCTTCCTGAAATAAAAGAAATACACACAGGCATGTGCCAGGTTTTCATACAGCATACTTCTGCCTCACTTACCATTAATGAAAATGCAGACCCAACTGTGAGAAAAGATTTTGAGACATTTTTCAATAAAACAGTAAAAGAGAATGATCCGGATTATGTGCACGATTACGAAGGTGCCGACGATATGCCCGCCCATTTAAAAGCCGCCTTGCTAGGCAATTCTGTGCTTATACCAATACGCCATGGAAAATTAGCTTTCGGAACGTGGCAGGGCATCTACTTATGCGAGCACCGTAACTATGGCGGATCAAGATACCTTTTGGTTACAGCGTGGGGACAGTAACGCTTTATCGCAGTATAACCACACTGCACCTTACCGCCGATTAGCGCACTTGTTATTTTGCAGGGGTAATTACGATATTTCTAAATTCGATAGGACCGTGGTCGCCCTGAAGAAGGAGTGGTCCGGGTTCGCCTTCTTTGCTATTCATGGCACCACCTGTAATACCTGGTATTTCCCGGTTGCAAATAATTGTTTTTCCATTTGCTATTATCGACACCATCCTGCCCACCAGTGTTACATCATAAGATTGCCACTCTCCCGCATCTCTTGCCACCATTTCTGTTGGTGCAATAAAGCCATAAATAGCGCCAAGATAATCTCTTAAAGGTTCTTCACCCTTGTTGTCGGCAATCTGTATCTCGTATCGTCCGCGTAAGTAAACGCCGCTATTGCTTCCCTTATCATAACGAAACTCAATATGGAGCTTAAAGTCGTTAAAGCTTTCATCTGTTACAAGGTTAGACCCTGATTTAGGACTGATTAAAACTCCATTTTCTACTTTCCATTGATTTGTGGCACCTGTAGGATGCCATCCTTTCAAGTCGTTAACATTCAAAAGTGATATCGGTTTGCCCCATACCGGCGCTGCTGTTCGTCTCAATTTTGGAGCACGAATTCCGGTGAAGTTGTATGTTTTACCATCGGGCCACAATATTGTCCCTGTTAGATTGTTTCCTTGCATTGTGCCGTCTACCGCTACATCATTCCCTGTCTCCCATTGCGGGGGTATGGTGAAGCTAAATTTTTCACCGGTAAAACTAATTTTTGAAATAGGACGGGCACTTCCGCCGGAGCCGACAAAATCACCGACCAATGTTCTTAAACCTGAATGCCGAACTTCCAGCCACGAAGGAACTTCTCTTCCTGACATATTCATTGTCAAATCCCATCGGCCTTCGAGCGACGAAGAATAGGCGGTATCATAAGGCAGGTCATTAGCTTTGGCAGAAGCAAATGATAGTATCAATATTGCTGTTTGCAGTAGCAGATAAGGAAGTGACCTTTTAGTCTTTCGATGGTAATTTTTCATTTGTTTCTAATTCTTTGCTTCCAAATTACTCATTTCTCAACACGTAATAAAAATCAATTGCAATAATAGTTCGCTCGCTTGCTTTCAGGTCGTCTTATTTCTGGCCCTTATAGATGACAACTAAAACAATCAGCACATAAATAGCAATTTGAAGGTTAGCTTATCAGGTATCTTTACCAGGTATGGCAGAAGATGAAGAGTTTTATATTACTTATGAAGGAAGACAGGTTAAAGTTTTGTCCATCATCAATGGTGGAAATATTTATTTCATTGTACAACTGGCGACACCGGTTATAATAGCCGAAGGATTGGTCGGTGAAGACTGGGGTTGGTACGAGGTGGGGGTAGGCGCTACGTCTCGGTCTGTCGAGCTTGGTGAAATCATTGAAAGAATGGAAGCATGATGTATCACTTGCTGATCTAACACCGAAACAATCCCGGAAACCAGAATAAGAAAGAATTTAATACCGTTACTAACTTCTCTTCTTACTTCTAAAAGCCAAATAAAGCAGGTACAGGCCAGCTAATAGGAGGATTACCTTACCCTGCCAGTTGAAGGCAGTTACCTGGTATGCAGCATATGACTCAAAGAGTAATGCAGGAATTTTACCGAGCGAACTGGCAATAAAAAACGTAAGCAGGCTAACGCGACCAATAGCTGCCGTAAAAGTAATAATGCCTGATGGAACAAAGGGAATAAGCCGAAGTGAAATAATTGCAATAAAAGCCTCTTTTCCCTCAGATTGCAATAATTTTTGTACCAAAGGATAATTGGTCGATTTGCTTTGAATGTTTTTCTTAAATCCTTTGCGATAAAGCCAAAAAGCGATAACGGCACCAATTGCTTCACCTGCAAACGAAACGGTTGCACCCTTCCAGAAACCGAAAAACAGAATATTAGCAGCGGTCAGAAAAACACTTGGCAAAACACCGGCAACAGCCACTAAAATGTTGATAGCAATGCTGCATAAAAAAGCATAGTCAGGATAAGAATTAAAAAGATCAATAAGCTGTTGTTTCACCTAAAAGTTTTGTTTGATCAAAAACATCAATACAGTGAAGGTATTGTTTAGTTCAACAAGATGTTTTAGGCACTAATGAATATCATTGGATCAAATTTCATAAGCTTCAATCCATTCATTTGTTCTATTTTAGAAAAATGAAAACATTTACTTTAGCGGCTGCCGGTAACATTAGAAAACCAACGGCTTTACTGATAGCTATCATCTTCCTTCTGTGCCAAACGCTACTGGCCCAGAATAAGGACTCGATGATGGTACAACAGATCATGCGTGAAGCCAATAACAATAGCCAGTTGAAAAGGCTAGGGCATGAACTAATTGATGTAATAGGGCCAAGGTTGATAGGCACTCCCCAAATGAAACAGGCAAACGATTGGGCGGTAGCAACCTATCAAAAATGGGGTATTGAAGCACGTAATGAGCAATGGGGCCAATGGCGCGGATGGGAAAGAGGTATATCCCACATCGACCTTGTTTATCCACGGGTAAGATCTCTGGAAGGAACACAGCTTGCATGGAGCCCATCAACCGGTGGCAAAACCATTACCGCTGAAACCATCATTATTCCTGATGTAAGCGATTCTGTTGCTTTTCAGCAATGGCTACCCAACCTAAAAGGGAAATTTGTATTGGTATCAATGGCGCAACCTACAGGACGGCCAGATGAAAACCTGGAGCAATTTGGTTTAAAAGAAACGGTAGATAAAATAAAGAAAGATCGTATAGATCGGGCAGCAGCGTGGAGTGCAAGAGTGCGTAAAGCAGGAAGTGGTCGGGGAGCATTGGCACGGGCACTCGAAAATGCAGGAGCAGCAGGAATTGTGCAATCATTATGGTCACAAGGATGGGGCGTCAATAAAATTTTTAGCGCCACGACCAAAAAAATTCCAACGGTTGACATATCTCTTGAAGACTACGGCTTGCTGTACCGCCTGACGGAAGGTGGAGAAAAGCCAAAAATCAGCGTACGGACAGATTCAAAAGAACTAGGTCTCGTACCAACTTTTAATACAATTGCTGAAATAAAAGGAAGTGAGAAACCAAATGAATATGTGCTGTTATCTGCCCATTTTGATAGCTGGGACGGCGCTTCGGGCGCTACTGATAACGGCACCGGCACGCTTACCATGATGGAAGCCCTGCGGATTTTAAAAAAGGTGTACCCAAATCCTAAACGAACTATTTTGGTTGGCCATTGGAGCAGCGAAGAACAAGGACTTAATGGCTCACGAGCTTTTGTTGAAGACCATCCTGAAATCGTGCAGCATATACAAGCGGTATTTAATCAGGATAATGGAACAGGCAGAGTAGTTAATATTTCGGGACAAGGGTTTTTGCACTCTTATGACTTTATGCAACGCTGGCTATCAGTTGCACCAGATAGCATAAAAACTCGTATACAAACTACTTTTCCCGGTGTTCCGGGTGGCGGCGGTTCTGACTTTGCCTCGTTCCTGGCAATGGGGGCACCTGCTTTTTCTTTAAGTTCACTTAGCTGGTCTTATGGCAATTACACCTGGCATACTAACAGAGATACTTACGACAAAATTATTTGGGATGATGTAGAGAACAATGTGATATTGACTGCAATACTTGCATACATGGCCAGCGAAGATCCGCAAACTACCTCCCGCGAAAGAGCCTTACTGCCTGTCAATGCCACTATGCACGAAAGAACCAAATGGCCAACACAAACAAAGGCAACGAGAAAAGGGGGAGTAGATTAAGGGCTGCTTAGTTGATTTTAGTTACGACTTTAAGCTTGGCGCAACTGACTTAATTTTTCCTGCAAGTAAGAAATGAAAACAGTGCTGTCAAGTTTTTTACCGGTTACCAAAGAGCAAAGTTCATCGCTATTATAAAGCCTTCCGTAACGATGAATATTGTTTCGCAACCATAACAAAAGAGACTGAGTGTTGCCTTCTGTAGCAATTTCATTTTCTAACCCGGCTATATCTTTTTTTGCTTGTTGCCAAAACTGAGCTGCATAAAAACTACCAAGACTATAGGTAGCAAAATAGCCGAAACTGCCGTGGCTCCAATGCACGTCCTGCAGGCAACCTTGCTTATCGTCAGGAACAGTCACACCTAACAGATCTTTGTACTGATCATTCCAATACAAAGGAATTTCTTTTACCTCCAAAGAGCCGCCAATCAATTGTTTCTCTAGTTCATAACGTACCATAACATGAAAATGATACGTAAGCTCGTCGGCCTCGGTTCTTATTAATGATGGTTGTACTTTATTTATTGCCAAAAGAAATTGATCCACTGAAATTGAGTTAAATTGATTAGGGAAGAAATCATTCAATTTTTGATAATAATACTTCCAAAAAGGCCGGCCTCTTCCAACACAGTTTTCCCACAGGCGCGACTGCGACTCATGGATGCTTAGTGAGGCATACTCGCCTAGCGGCAGCCCATATTGAGTATCAGACAAACCTTGTTCGTACAAAGCATGCCCCACCTCATGTATCGTGCTCCATGTCATGTTAGCGAAATCATTTTCATCAATTCGCGTAGTGATCCTAACATCCTGGCTGCTGAAATTTGTGGTAAAAGGATGTTCTGAAATATCCTGCCTGCCTGCGTCGAAATTAAAGCCTAACTGTTTTGCCAGGTAGATCCCCCACTCCCATTGTTGCTGTTTAGGGAAATGCTGGTAGAGAAACTCACTGTCTGTATGGGCTTTTTTTTGTTCCTCATCCAGCAAGGTTCTGAGAGGACATTTTACGTCTTCAAAAACCTTGTCTATCATCTTAACTGTTGCGCCCCTTTCATATTCATCCATTAATGCATTATACGGATTGTCGACGTAGCCATACAATTCTGCTTCCTGCCTTTTAAGTGCTACTAATAGCGTCAGTTTCGGTTCAAACAGTTTGAAATCATTCTGTTTGCGTGCTTCAATCCATGCGTGAAAGCTTGCCGTTACCGCTTCACTCATTTTTCTAACAAATTTTGGCGTCAGTTTTTTTAGCCTCTGGAAATCTTCCCAGCTTAGCAATACATTTTTCTTTTGTTCAGCAGATAAGTCTGTAGCCAGTAAATTTTGTAAAAGTGCATCAACGGTTTTTGAAATATACATTTGATGCGCTATCTCACTTAAGGTAGCAAGTTGCCTACCTCTGAAATCTGCCCCTTTTATAGGCAAGTACGTTTCCTGGTCCCACTGCAATACTGCTGTTGCATACTTTACATCTGCAATCTTTTGCATTGTTGCCTTGTACTTATTGTATAATTTATGGTGCTGCATGGTCAAGTTTTAAGAATGGCAATTAAATTGAAAAATGAAGACGATGAAGTGCAAAAATGAGGGCAATAGACGAAGTTTAGAATAATTAACCTTTAGCAGCAATAATTAATTTTGTGGAAACCTAACCTTTGAACGTCTCTTTATCGAACCTTCTGTTTAAATTATTGTTCTAAAAGTATAAACAGTTATACAGATGAAACCTTGTTTAATAGAAGTGTGGAAAGACAGAGAAGAACCTCTTATTCTAAATATGAATAATGTAATCTCTATAAAAAAGGACACGGTAAGTCGCAAAGCGTCAACAGTGCTTACCTTTTCAAACAATGAAACCTTTAGGGTAGTGCAGACAGTTGAAGAAATAATGTCGTTGCTGGAAACAGCAAATCAAAATTCCTTCTGTTTGCTTTAAAGTGATTTTCCGATAAAAAAACCTCCTATATTTGCAGCCCAAAATGCCGAGGTAGCTCAGCTGGTTAGAGCATCGGATTCATAACCCGAAGGTCGGCAGTTCAAGTCTGCTTCTCGGTACTAAAGCTCAGAAATTGTTATTCAATTCCTGGGCTTTTTGTTTTACAATTGGGTCTTGTTTCATAAGCCACAAACTGTAATACTTAACACTTCTTAAACAGGAAGCAATATTAAAAATTTCGCCCCTTTTCCCGGTTCACTTTCTGCAAAAATATAGCCCTTGTGATTTTGAATTACCTTTTGCACAATGGCTAAACCCACCCCTGTTCCTTCATATTCTGCCCTGCCGTGCAGTCGTTGAAAAACGTTGAAAATTCTTTCTGCCTGACTTTGTTCAAATCCAATTCCGTTATCTGTAATCTCTATCAGGTAATACGCTCCTTTCTTGATATCCCTTATACTTACAAATCCCCCATCTGTTTCGTTGATTTCTCTTGCCTGTATCGTTACTCTTGGCGTTTGTGCCGCTTTGCGATACTTAAGGGCGTTGCTAATTAGGTTTTGAAAGACCTGTGTAAGCTGCCTTTCATCACCTTTTATCTGTGGTAACTTTTGTATGTCAAACAGTGCCCCGGTATCAATAATGGTTGCTTCAAGATCTTGCAACACTTGCTCAACTACATCCATCAATTCAATGTTTTCATATACATCCGGCTTAACGCTCACTTTAGAATAGTCAAGAAGATCATTGATAAGGCTTGACATTCGTTTTGACGAATTTTGCATCCGGTCAAACTTTTTTATATTTTCCTCATTAAGCAAAGCCTGTAAGTCTCGCCTCAACTGTTCGGAGAAGAAGTTTATTTTACGCAGAGGTTCCTGCAAATCGTGTGACGCAGCATAAGCAAACTCTTCGAGGTTGGTGTTGGAGCGTCTAAGCTCCTCTACTGACTTCTCCAATTGTAGCTGTAGCTGCTTTATTTGTGTAAAGTCTGTAAAACTTCCAAGAAGTTCGTCACCGAGCTTTGTCGTCATTACGTTTGCCCACACCTCTAACGTCTCGCCCTGGTAGTGAATATCAAATTGCTGGCGCCGACCCGTAAGATAGGTTTCGACAAATTTGTCGAAAAGACCGTTGTTTTTGTATTGCACAAACCAATCAGAACCTCGTTGACCAATCAGTTCTTCGGGTTCTTTGTCAACAAAA
>JALYZZ010000272.1 GCA_030948675.1 Bacteroidota bacterium
GCTTTCAAGAGCTTTGTAGGCATGCAGCCGGTGCCGGTTGTGTATGGAATGACAATTGGTGAATATGCAAACTTTTTGGTCGGCGAAGGATTGTTTGACAAAAACATTTTGGTCTCGTGGATGATGAGGATAGTAAATAATGCAAGTGACTCTTCTAAAAGAAAAGGAAATGGCTTAAATATAACCGTTATTAAATGCCGTAACTATACCCATAAGAGCAAGTATATTTTGCCGGAAAAACCCTCTCCTAACCTACCCGACGCCGGTTCTATTTACTGGTATCCTTCTACTTGTTTTTTTGAGGGAACGGTATTAAGTGAAGGACGGGGAACCAACAAACCTTTCCAGATTTTTGGGCATCCCTCATTGCCTAAAAACTTATTTGCTTTTACCCCGGTCGCTAATGCCGGTGCAAGCGATCCAAAACTGAAAGGACAGTTGTGTTTTGGTTGGAACCTGTCGGGAACAGACGAACAGGTATTGCAACAGGTGAACAACCACTTCCAGATAAAATATTTGCTGGATGCGTATCGCCAATTTCCTGACAAACAGAATTTCTTCCTGAAACCTAAAAAAGCAGATGTAAAACCTACCGACTATTTTTTCAACAAACTGGCGGGAAATGCTGAACTAATGCAACAGCTCATTGACGGAAAATCAGAAAAGGAAATAAGAGCAAGCTGGGAACCAAAACTGACAGCGTTTAAAAAGAAAAGAAAAAAATATCTGATGTACCCCGACTTCGGTACTCCTTGATCAGTCGATCATAGGGAAGGGTAAGTACTTGACACTTTGCAAAGAATTTATTCTTTTACTTTTGCTGCATGTCAGAAAGTTATACTACTTCATCGCCCCGCCGTAGCGAATTAAGAATAGTGTTTATGGGTACACCAGAGTTTGCCGTCGCGTCATTAAACGCTTTGGTGGAAGCCGGATTCAATCTTGTTGGTGTGATTACCGCACCAGATAAACCAGCCGGCAGAGGAATGAAGCTAACTGAAAGTGCGGTAAAAAAATATGCAGTAGAAAGAGCGCTCCACCTGCTGCAACCTCCAAAACTTAAACACCCTGAATTTCTGGCAGAATTGAAGGCCTTGCGTGCAGATCTTCAAATTGTGGTTGCGTTTAGAATGTTGCCTGAAGTAGTATGGCAAATGCCTCCGATGGGAACAATTAATCTTCACGGGTCATTGCTGCCACAATATCGTGGGGCTGCTCCGATTAACTGGGCGGTTATTAATGGAGAAAAAGAGACTGGCGTTACCACTTTTAAGTTAAAGCAGGAAATAGACACGGGTGATATTCTATTACAAGAAAAAATTCTTATTGGCGAAAATGATACTGCCGGTGAGTTACATGACGCGATGAAAGAAATCGGCGCCAATCTGCTTGTTTTAACAGTTAAGGGAATTGAAGATGGATCACTGCAGGAAACAGCCCAGTCTAAAGCACTTCAACAGTTTTCAGGAGAATTGACGCACGCACCAAAGCTTTTCACGGAAACCTGCACTATTAACTGGAGCAAAACCGCCGACGAAATTTATAACCTTGTAAGAGGCCTCTCTCCTTATCCTGCCGCCCTGACCCGCCTCGACGGAAAACTTTTAAAGATTTACAAAACCAGTAAAGAAAAAATATCACCTATCGATACTACTGGCACTTATTTGACGGATGGAAAAACGTATCTAAAATTTACCTGCGCCGACGGTTATATTCATGTTACCGATTTGCAACTGGAAGGCAAAAAAAGAATAGGTATTTCGGAATTTTTGCGGGGATACAGGTTTGAGAAATAGGGGGCTCTTTTACATCGTAAATCAAGGCATTCGTCAAGAAAAAAGGCATTTTCTACGTCACACTTTATTGGTAAAAGCTAATTTGAACTGGAAACTTCGGATCAATTATTCCAAGATAAGAAGCCGCAGCATTACTGATTCGCAATAAAAGGCCGTTGTTTTCTTTCATGTCAGGCATACTTCCCAACACCTTTGCATATACTACTTTATTTTCTGTTGACGCAATTTTGACAATAGTGCCTGGAGCAACGTCATTCATCAACACATAATATTTTCTATCCTGCCAGCCACTTGTAGATTTAAAGGTTGCTGCTTCGCCACTTTTATTATTTACAGACTTTTGAGAAACGTCTGTTGTAAAAACATTTGCAAAGACCCCTTCAACCGATCCCATGGCGCCAGTGGAAGCGTAGCTGTACGTTTCTGCCTTTGCTGGCTGCTCCATTTTTGGTGCAGACTCTTTTACATAATTCTCTTTTGCCACTTCCTGTTTTGCCGGCAATTCTTTTGCGGCTGAATTTTGCAGCGGTTCAACTTGTTTTACCGGCTCTTGTTTTACAGCCACTGGCAGCTCCTTTTTTTCAACTGGCAACTGCGTCATCGCTAGTGCTGCTGGCTTTGCCTGATCCGGCACAGATTGTTTTGTCTCTGCAGCCGCCGCCTGTTTTTCTGCTGGCGGTAAATTAACTGACTGTTTGCGTGTTTCAGACCCTTTTACTGCAACCGGTTCGTCTGTTGCAGAACTGGTTTTTGCCATTCCAGATGTAGAAGACATTTTTAAATGGCCAACAACGAGTGGTGTTCCGGGAGCTATATTGTCAGAAGACAAACTATTCCACTCCCTGATAGTTTGCGCAGCAACGTTTAGGTCTGAACCAATTTTTGACAATGTTTCACTTTTGCCTACAACATGAGTAAGCGGAACAGTTTGGCCATTACTACTGCCGGAGGCATCAAAGTTTTGAGCGTTAAGGGGAATTTTTATACGCTGGCCAATAGCTAAGCCTTTTTCCATTGCCAGGTTATTGAATGTAGCAATCACTTTCGGATTTTGATTGTATAATCTGCCAACACTATAAAAATTATCTTTAGGAGCAACAGTATGTGTGATGTATAAATTAGGGGCAGTGCCCTCCACTGCTACATTCTGACTCCGGGCAGATACCACAGCACAAAAAAAGGAAACAATAACAAGAACTTTTTTCATAATAAATGGGTTTTCGTGACAAGAAATATCCATTGAAGTTGACAGCCAAAGTTATGCTTTTAAAATTCTCCAATTGGTTGGATAGTAGTTATTAACACGGTTGGGCAAAACTTTCATCCAACCCAAATTAATATCCCCATACTTACAAATTATCCATCCTTTTTTTTCGTTTTCAAATGATAAATCCTGCCTTTTAAGGTACTTGATGGCTTCCACTTTTGTAAGATCAAGAAAAGGAATATCAGCCGATAATAAATGAGACAACGCTAGTTCATGATGCGGAATGAAATCTCTTCCTTTAATCGTACCTAGTGCAACCCCTGACTTTCTTACATTTAAATTTTTGGTGACCGTTCTAATTTCATCCTCCCATTTTTTTAATGATGCGATTACAATCTCTTTTTCGTCACTCATCTGATACGCGGATGCATCTTTTAAAAACGGGCTAACAATTGAGTGAACTTGCTTAGAGGCCACGCTAATTTTTTTACTATTACTATACCATTGATCAACTGAATTTGTTTGCTTAAAACAAGCAATAAAAAATCCCTCCCCCTGCACTTTGTCAGGATAAAAACGGTAGCCGGCTGCGCCATGTTTTTTAGATATCGATTCTACGATTCCCCAAGATGGTTCAATGGTTATTTTCACCGGCATTAAACTAAACTGGTCAATGATCCAGTCGCATATATCTTCATCTTCCTGTATGCTGTAGCTGCAGGTGCTATAGATGAGGTAGCCATTTTCTTTTAGTGAACTTATGGTATCATGTAATATGCGCTGTTGTCTGAGACTGCACATTTCTACATTTGCTTCGCTCCATTCGTTTATCGCTTCTGCATCTTTTCTAAATAATCCACTGCCGCTGCAAGGGGCATCAACAACTATTAAGTCAAAGTAGCCAGGCAGTCTTTTAAAATCTTTCGGATCATTATGAGTTACGACTACATGGTCACTTCCCCATTTGCTGATGTTTTCTGATAAAGCTCCAACTCTTGTTTTAATCACTTCATTTGATACAATAAAGCTGCTGGGTAACGCTGCTGCCAGTAAAGTGCTTTTACCGCCCGGAGCAGCACAAAGGTCTAGCACACGTGTTGGAGGAGTGGCAGGGTTATGAATGGCCTTAACTACATGGTGTAAGAACATACTACTTGCTTCCTGCACATAATATGCCCCTCCATGAAAAACAGGATCAAGGGTAAATGAAGGTCTTTCCGATAAATATCTTCCGGTTATGCACCAGGGAACAGTTGATTGAACAGGAAGATCGTCTATTGCCGTGGTAGGTTTTAAAGGATTGATCCTAATGGAGGTAACTGGTTGCGGCTGCTGATGTACGTCCACGAAATTTTGTTTATCAAAACCTGGTAGTTCTGTTAATGAGCCAATGAAAACTTGAGGTAAAACTGGAGGCAAAACATTTTTATTTTAGATGCATGATTACTGCAAATATCAGGTACAAGATGACTTAAAAAAAGAACGCTCTATAATTTGCTGTCTATTGTACTTGCAATATGTTTTAACTGTTTTAGCGATGAATTAATCCTGCTTTCGCGCAAACTCAACCTGCCTCAAAACCTGATGGTAAAGTGTTGCGCCACTTTCTGCTCCTTTCTAAAAAAAACAAGTCCAATGAAAAATAAGTCAATCGTAAGCGTTACTAATGCGTGTTGTTGAATCTGTTTCCACGCTGCCTCCATTTCTTCACTCCAATGTATGTCGTCAAAAATAAATATAGAATATTCGGTTACTTTAGTAAGCAAATGTTCAAAGTACCGGAGGGTCGGTTCTTTGCGGTGATTGCCGTCTACAAAAGCAACATTGATATTGGAAATTGTATTTAAAAATGGAGGTAAAGTAGTGTCAAAATTTCCTTGTACTACGGTTATGTTTTTAAGAGAAAGTTGCTTAAAATTTTCCAGCGATACCTGTGCAACCTGTTTTGCTCCTTCGAATGTATATACCTGTGACTTTAGATTTCCGTACGCCAGATATGCAGTAGTTACTCCAAGAGAAGTACCAAGCTCTACAACCGTGTTTGCGTGGTAATAGTTAACCATTCTAAACATCAGTTGTCCAAATTTTACAGGCTTCAATGAAGAACGCGCAATGTCGCTTACTTTTCTTTGGTCGCTTTTAAAAACGGCTGAACCAGCACCAAAATCTTCTATTGTGAGAATGGTTTTATCTGAACGTAGAGACTGTCGTAATTTCTCTATTTCAGTGTAAGCGTAAAATGTACGGGTATCGTTTAAGACGTTGGTAATAAAATCAAATACAAAAGGTGAGTGAACGCCATGCCCCTTGCCGTTCGCAGCGGTAAGATAATAGGTAAGAAATTTTGAAGCGAGCTTAAGGGGAGAATACATAGAAACCGTAATTATGGGAATTATTTGACTAATGCGAAACAAGCTGTTTTTGCTTAATCAATAAAGGCAGATCAATCGGCTATTAAAACCAGTTTGTTGGCCATTTAAGCAGAAAGAGACAGTTATTTTTTGTTCCATATCTCGAACGAATAATCAAACTGATGCTTGGCATCGGCAAAACAATCGCGTGTAGAGTCTCTTTTCCAGTTACTTTCATTAATCTCGGGAAAAAATGCATCACCGTCAACAACAGCATGTACCCGTGTTATATAGATACGATCCGCTTTTTCGATACCATCTTTAAATATTACGCCCCCTCCTATTACAAAAACTTCTTTAGAATCCGATTCGTTTGCCACGAATATTGCATCATTCCAATTATTTACTACCACAGCTCCTGCTGGCCTCCAGTCTTTTTGCCTTGTTATTACAATATTTATTCGCCCGGGCAACGGCTCGTTTTTCATTGACTCAAAGGTCTTTCTACCCATAATTAGCGGCATTCCCCAAGTAGTATTTTTAAAATACTTCATATCGTTAGGAAGAACCCACGGCAAATCGTTGTTTTTACCAATTACGTTATTTTCAGAGGCAGCGGCTATAAGAGAGACTAACATGTTGTTCAGCTTTTAGCCGTTAGCGATTAGCTACTAGCTTTATGGTGTTTACTATTTTTTTTGCTTGCAATATCTGGCTTGCTATTTCTTCAGCAGTAAAAATCAACTTCTACATCGCAAATCAAACTGCAACCTCGCCTTTTATATGAGGATGATGTTGATAATTATGAAGTGTAAAATCGTTGAATTGAAAATTGAATATGTCTTTCACTGCAGCATTTATCTTCATTTGCGGTAGCGGATAAGGAGTGCGGCTGAGTTGCAACTTCACTTGTTCCAGGTGGTTGCTATAAATATGCACATCACCAAACGTATGGATAAAATCGCCGCAATTAAGATCACAAACATGCGCCATCATCATAGTAAGCAAAGCGTATGAAGCAATGTTAAAGGGAACGCCAAGGAAAACATCGGCACTCCTTTGATATAACTGACAGGATAATTTGCCTCTTATTTCTCCTTTCTGCAAATTAGGAGGAGCAACATAAAATTGAAACATCGTGTGACAAGGCATTAAGGCCATCTGAGGTAGCTCGCCAACATTCCAGGCACTTACAATCATTCTTCGGCTGTCAGGATTGTTTTTTATTTGCCTGATTACATCAGTAATCTGATCAATAGCCTTTCCATCCGCGTTTTGCCAGCTTCTCCACTGCTTGCCGTATACGGGTCCCAGATCCCCGCTCTCATCAGCCCACTCGTTCCAGATGCGTACGCCATGCTCATTCAAATACTTAACATTTGTATCACCCTTTAAAAACCAAAGTAACTCATAAATAATGCTTTTTAGATGCAGCTTTTTTGTGGTTACCAATGGGAAACCGTGAGACAGGTCAAAACGCATTTGGTAACCAAACACGCTGATGGTTCCGGTTCCTGTTCTGTCTGTCTTTGTTATACCATTATCGAGTATATGCTGAAGAAGTTGCTGATACTGTTGCATAAGGCCGCAAATTAAGCATAGCAATTGTAAGTGTAAGCAGATTCGTGTAGGTGGGGAGAAATGGAAAACCAATTGTGGAAAAGGGTAAAATAGTACTTTAACTGACGAACGTACTGCGACGCAAGGATGCTGCCAAAGGGCACAACTGCCGGGAGACTAAGGTTTTACTTCGCTTTTCTTCTGTCAATCTCTTTTTTTATCAGTGCTAACTCTCTTCCTGTTTGTCCACTTACGCTGCTGTTTTCTTGGGCGCGCCGCATCAGGTAAGGAATAACGTCGTCAATAGGTCCAAAAGGAAGATATTTGCTCACTGAAAAACCTGCCTTTGCAAGGTTAAAAGTAATGTGATCGCTCATTCCGTACAATTGCGAAAAATGGACGTGGGATTGATGGTGAGGTAGTCCTTTTTCCTCCATTAATGCTACTGCTAAAAGGTTGCTTTTTTCGTTATGGGTTGCTACAATACAAGCAATATCATGTAGGTTTGAGATACAAAAATTGACTGCTGCGTCAAAATCTTCGTCAGTCTTTTGCTTGCTGGCATGTATCGGTGAGAGTACCCCTTTTGCTGCGGCACGTGATCTTTCCTTTTCCATATATGCACCTCTTACCAGCTTTACCGCCAGCGTAAACTTTTGCTGTTGTGCTATCCGATACGAAAGCTTTAAAAAATCTAAGCGGTCGTGTCTGTAGAGCTGAATAGTGTTATATACAACAGGCTTTTCTTTGTTGAATATTTCCATCATTTCCATTGTTAGCCTGTCTACCGGATCTTGTATCCAGCTTTCTTCAGCATCAACCAATACACCTATATTGTTTTCTGCCGCAGCAGTACATATTCTAAACATTCGTTCTTTCACCCGTTTCCATTCATCTATTTCTGCCTCGTTGTCGTGTATACCCGATCGTAACCGCGGCGCTTCATGCAGTCTTTTAAGTAATTTAAAACGGGCAAAACCAGTCACTTTTATGCTTATAAACGGAATGTTTGAGCGGGTAGACGCATAATTGATTACCCTTATAAACTCTTCTGTTGTGCGATCAAAATTTGCTTCACCCTCTTTGGCTTCCACACCATAATCGAGTATTACATCTACCCCATATTTTTTAAGAACATCGCCGACTACACCGGTTTCCTCAAGACTTTCGCCACCAACAAATTGACTGAAAATGGTTTTGCGTATTAATCCTTGAATGGGTAATCCGGTTTTCATTGCAAAAGGAGTCAACCTGACTCCAGCTGCTACTACCCATTGAAGACCCATTGACGAAAAAAGAAAACGAGCCATCTTCAGCTGTTTATCTGTTTTATAGGCAAATGCATTTTCTGTATTGTCAAATGAGATGTTCATAGAATTACAAGCAATTTCAAAGCGAATATCGGTAGAGCTCGCAGAAGTAAAAAATATCAAGTGTAAAACTGTATGGCTTCTCTGCTGCAATTACCTTGCATGGTTTTCGAATGTCGGGTCTTGCCGTTACTATTAGAGTGTATCAACGTTTATAAACACAATTGTTGTATATGCAAGATGCTTTTTTTTACCTTTTTGCTGCACCTGCATTGTTTAGTCATTTGATGTTTGCAGTGTACATTCGCAAAAATTGTATTTAATGGAAGGCCGAAAAGCAAGTGAAAGTTTTATTATAATGAATGAATTGGTGTTGCCAAATGATACGAATACTTTTGGCAACCTGATGGGAGGCCGCTTGATGTATTGGATGGACATTGCAGCCAGTATGGCATCAGCAAAGCATTGCAACTTTCCGTGCATGACTGCAAGTGTAGATAATCTAAGTTTTAAAAATGCTATCAAGCTAGGGAATGTGGTACATATAGAAGCTAAAATTACAAGAGCATTTAACACGTCGATGGAAATACACTTAAAAGTATGGGGGGAAGATATGCTACATCAATACCGGTACGAAAGCAATGAGGCGTATTTTACGTTTGTTGCGCTTGACCCCACCGGAAAGCCACGACCGGTACCAGCC
>JALYZZ010000291.1 GCA_030948675.1 Bacteroidota bacterium
CCTTTATTTCCTCCAGTTTTCCTTTACCTACAAACGTCTTACTATCAGGATGAGCGAGCTTTTGATAAAAAGTTTTTACAGCTACCGCCCCGGCAGTTTCGGCAAGAAATGCAAGCTCATTCAAATACTCTTTAACTTCAGCCTCGGTCTGGTCTTTATGCACAAGACCCACTAAGATGGCTTTTTGCTCTTGCTGTATCTTATTGTTCTTATCAGTCGAAATAGTGTAATTTTTTGTAAAGGTACAATGGTAAAAAAAGAAAGCCACCGGCATAATACCGATGGCTGCCGTAAATAAAGTTGCAAATTACAGCCCACTAATAGCCAGACCGATGGAATAAGGTCTTATTTCGGTGGGCCCTGCTATGTCTTTAAGAAAAGAGGTGATCTGGTAAGCGCCATACACACTTAGAATGCCATAACCCACGCGGGCCGTAATGGCTAAGCGTGTTGTATTAAAGTACTTTTTACTGCTCTCTTTTTCTATATAAGGATTGACCGTATTGCCGTTCTTATCTACCAATGTTTTTCCCTTTGTATATGCGGTTAACATCGTTCCTACTTTAACACCTAATGCTGCTTTAAAAGATGAGTTACTATTTTCAGGATTGGAAGAGTATCTTAATTCAACAGGAGCCTCGAGGAAGATGGTAGTAAGCTTAAACTTTTTAAAATGATTGACTGAGTCTACTTTTCTAAAAGGCAAAGTTGTAGATGTTGCTCTTACGTCCACGTATCTTTTATCAAAAAATATATTACTGCTTCCAACACCAATACCTAAACCAACACTCATTTTAGGATTTGTCTTAAAGGGTTTATCAATCATAATATATGCATTGAAAAATCGTGAAAACCCCTGAGGCTTTGTACTGTCGTTCGTTCCTGCCCAATTATCAAAACCATATTGTACCATGAAGTGGTCATTGGAACGGTTGCTTAAATCAATTTTGACTGGCTGTTTTTTTCGGGGAGTCTCTACAGGAACAGGTGTTACAGGTGCTACAGCATTACTATCTGCCCGGGGAGTAGTGGGTGTAGTTTGTGAATGAACAGATTGCAGAAGAATAAAGCAAAGCGCTGTAAAGAAAAATTTGGTCATAAAGTATTTTCTAATAATAATATTTTGATGCACATGTATTTGTCATTCTGCACCGCATTTGTTAAAGGTGTGGCAAAAATAACTGAATTGACTTCATTTCATTGGTTAAAATAAAGTCAAAAGAAATGTTGATGAAAACGACTAAGACTACT
Source organism: Bacteroidota bacterium (assembly GCA_030948675.1). Taxonomy (GTDB): domain Bacteria; phylum Bacteroidota; class Bacteroidia; order Chitinophagales; family Chitinophagaceae; genus Segetibacter. Next base: position 1,252 of record JALYZZ010000291.1, read on the forward strand.
TTTTCTTATGAAACAATCATTGATTTGCTATTGTAGATTAAGATTGTTTGGTCCGTTGTGACAAGGCTTTGAATCGCTACTCCTACTATTCATTCGCACAAACAATTTTTATGCAAGCAGCAATGTTGATAAGACAATTGCTAATGAATGTATGAGCTGCATCTGAATTAAAAATAATGCTGAAAGTAAAATTATTGTCTCTTATTTGCGTTAGTGTGTTTTAGTCAGGCTTTATTAGTTTTGATAAATGGTAAGTATGAGTGAAAATATTTTGATAAATAAAAATGTACTTGTAGCAGAGGATAATGCAATCAACCAGATGGTGGTAAAACATACCTTATTAAAACTTGGTGCAACCGCCGATATAGCAGGTGATGGAGCAGAGGCAATTGAAAAATTTAAAAAGAATAAGTATGATCTTATTTTAATGGATATACAAATGCCACTGATGGATGGCCATGAAGCAACCGCGTATATTAGAAACCAGTTACAAAGCAACGTGCCGATCATTGCTATGACGGCTTTTGGATTGAATGGAGAAGACGAAAAGTGTTATGAAAGCGGCATGAATAACTTTGTGGCAAAGCCTTTTACCATTGAAAATCTAAGTACAGTTATTCAAAAAGTTTTATCGGTGCCGGCACACCACGATACTAATCCTTACATACTGGTTAGCAGAAATATATCGGTGGATCTAAGCATGTTATATGAAATCTCAGGCGAGGACGAGGGCTACATCCGTGTGATGGTCCAAACCTTTCTGGAGAACATGCCGAATACTTTAAAGAAAATAGAGGTGTCAATTGCAGAAGAGCAATGGGACAGTGTATACCGGGCTGCTCACTATGCCAAATCTACTTTGTCAGTAATCAAGGTAAGTGAAATGTTTGATCCGGTATTGGTGATAGAAGTAAACGCAAAAAACAAAATAAATCTGCACCTGTTGCCAGCGCTGTTACAGACGGTAAAAGATGCTTTTGCAATCGCCGAAGAGCTTCTTACAAAGAAATTTATATCGGCCTTCAATTGATGTTTAACTGTAACTTGTTTAGCTTATATTGCCTGCACTTTTTACCTTGCAACAGAAATTAAAGACCATTTAATTTCTAACAATTTCAACTAATATGAAGATTTTAGTAGCAGAAGATGAGCCGCTGATGTTAATGGCAATAGAGGCTAAATTAAAAAATGAGGGGTTTGAAGTGATAGGCGTGCAGGATGGGCGGCAGGCACTAAATACTCTTGAGATTACTATTCCCGACTTAATTATTACTGATATATTAATGCCTTATACGTCAGGCCTCGAACTAATCAGTATTGTGAAGTCGAATCAAAACAAAAAGATACCAATTATTGTCTTATCAGGCCTTGGGCAAGAAGACACAGTAATGGAAGCTTTTCAATTAGGTGCCGACGATTTTATTACAAAACCCTTCAACCCTACCGAATTATCAGTACGTGTTAAGCGATTATTGAAAATTCCGACCGGATCTGCCAAGCAGCCAAAATAGTTCTAAAAATCTTTTTAATATCCTAAAAAGACTTCCTGACAATAATAGGAAGTCTTTTTAGTTTAATGTCCGCTAACTATCTACACAATAGTTACTTATCCTATTTCCAATCCTATATAAAAACCCATTTTTTATGAAAGTTCTTTTCGTACAGGAACACCCGTTCCTGGCTACTGCCTTACAGCTAACCATGCAGCGCAAAGGCTTTGACCTTGTAGTTTCTGAAGATACATCTCACCCCAATAAAGTATTGGACGAAGTTAATCCGAAACTAGTTATTACAGATATCAGCCAGGGAGCGGGACTTTGCTACGTGGAAGAGGCAAAAAAGAAAAACGTACCTGTAATTGTTATCAGCGCTAATGGCAAAGAGACTGAACTTCAAAAAGCTTTTGATAAAGGCGCAGATGATTATATCTGCCTGCCACTTTCTTTGTCTGAATTGGCATTAAGAGTAAGAATCTTAACAAGGCCGCAAGTTGCCTGATCATCCTACAATCTTTTACTGCTATTAACTGACGGCGGACCTAGTTAGATTTTAAGATGTTCATTAAAACATGCTCCTCCTTGGTAAGTCCCGATTTGTTGTCATCAATTTCTATCTGATCTAAATCTTTCAGGTATTTTTCTATTGATTTTGTTTCGTACAATCCAATAATTAATGGATGCACATAATACTTCTTACAAACAGTACGGGTATTGCCTAGTGCTTTTGATACCATATCTAAGGCTTGCACAATATTTCTCTTAGTTTGTGTTTGTGTGTCGCTCAATCCAAGTTCTTTAAAAGCCAACAAGGCCTGCACTGTTCCCGACCATGTCCTAAGGTCTTTAGCGGTAAAATTTCCGTTGGTTAAATTTTTAATATACTCATTTACCATTCCGGAGTCGATATCCTTCCGCTTGCCGTTTTCATCGTAATATTGAAACAATTCCTTGCCCGGTATGTCCTGACACTTTTTCACAATACTTGCCAGCTTTTTGCTTTTGATGTCGATATCATGATAAACACCCTTTTTACCCTTAAATGAAAACTTAATACTTGTTCCCTCAACTTTTACGTGTTTATCTTTCATTGTTGTAATGCCGTAGGAGCCGTTAGCTTTCTCGTAACTGCAATTACCTACCCTTATATTGGTTCGTTCCATAACGC
>JALYZZ010000303.1 GCA_030948675.1 Bacteroidota bacterium
GACATTACCAATGGCAAAGGCAAACCAGTGCTCACATTCTCCGTTATTGCCGACAACCTGTTTGATGTGGCTTACCAATCGCATTTAAACAGGCTCAAATATTTCGAGCCTTATCCCAACAATTTCACCCGACACTATGGGATATATAATATGGGCAGAAACTTTAGCATAAGAGTAAACATTCCAATATTGTTTCAAACAAAATAACCCGTTTTTAAGCAAATATGAAAAGGCCTTAACCCAAATGCGTTAAGGCCTTTTCGATACATCATTCCCTTAAAACACTAAAATGCTGCTAAAAAGTCGATTTAAAACTGCCGTGAAAAAGTTGTTCCCTGGCCTTCTACAGATAACCATTTCATAATCTCAATGCAAATAGCATCAATGGTGGATACACCGCATTCAGACAGAAAGAGCAAATTCATCCGCCAGCCTTGACAGAAGCAACTAAAAAGATGTAAGAGCAATCTTTAAAGACAATGTCTCGCACAAAGCAACAGAGAGACGAACAGTTTAAAAGAAAACGTTTACATTGAAAGGAAAAATAATCGCAGCAGCAATTTTTGCCGTAATAATATTGTGCGGATACTCTTTTACGACTTTCCATAAAAAGGCGGTTAAACCCAAATGGAAGCTTGTATGGCAAGACGAGTTTAATTACGAAGGTTTGCCCGATTCGAACCGTTGGAGTTATGACGTAGGTGGTGAAGGATGGGGTAACGACGAACTGCAGTATTATACCCATCAGCGAAAACAAAACGCCGAAGTATCAGGCGGCTGCCTTCACATTAATGCAGTAAAAGAAAAATACCAGGGCAACCAGTATACTTCTACCAGGCTGGTAACAAGGGGCAAAAAAGATTTCGGATTTGGTAAAATTGAGATAAAGGCAAAGCTGCCAAAAGGCAGAGGGGTTTGGCCGGCCGTTTGGATGCTCTCGTCAAAAACTCCCCGCACCTGGCCCGACGACGGCGAAATTGACATTATGGAAAATGTTGGTTATGCTCCCGGGGAAATTACAGGGGCAGCGCATGTGAAAAAAAACAGTACGGGCAACTCGATACTTAGTAGCGTAAATAACACAATTGTACCAGATGCATCAGACGAATTTCATATTTATACCTTGACCTGGACCCCTGAAAAATTAGAATGGTTTGTAGACAATAAGTTATTTCATTCTTACGAGAAAGGCGACAAACCTGTGTGGCAGTGGCCCTTCGATGGAAAATTTTACCTGTTAATCAATATTGCTGTTGGAGGAAGCTGGGGTGGTAAAAAAGGAATTGATGAAGCCATATTTCCCCAAACACTGAAGGTAGACTATGTACGAGTTTACGCTGCATCTTAAGCACAAAAATTATTATTTTATAAAATTAATAAGTATCATTAGCGTTAAGTTGATAGGGTTTTTGTCGTTACGATGAATGTTAATATGAACAGTAACTATTTTATCACGAACTTTCGGAACCAATGCTATGAAAGCCGGAAAAACCACCTGCACGAAAAATAGAATTAAGTATTTGATATGAAGAAATTTTTGGTGGTGGCATTGTTAATTGTAAACACTACGCTTTATTCGCAGCAGCGGGAAAAACAAGTAGGCAATACCACACCTAGCGATACCTCACTGAAAGGGTTCAAAGACTTCGACTCCGACAAATTGTTCGAAGAAGCGCGGCATGCTGCTTTTAATAGAAAAGATTACAATACTGCAATGATGCTCTGCAACTATGCCTTGGCAAAAAGTCCCGGGTACAGCGATATCAGGATTTTTGCAGGAAGAATTTTTACCTGGACAGATAAACAGGACAGTGCAAGGGCAGCGTTCAATTATGTTGTACAAAACGATCCTGAAAATAAGGATGTATACCTCGCCTTTACAGACCTTGAATACTGGAATGATCAATACGAGCATGCCTTGGCGATTTGTGAAAAAGGGCTTGGTTACAATCCCACCTCAAAAGATCTTTTAGTACGAAAAGTAAAGATCTTAAAAGCTTTAAAAAGGCCGGCTGATGCACAAACAGTGCTGGAGAAACTGCTGAAAGCCGATCGTTCAAACACAGAAGCAAGGGCGCTGATAGAAAGAAACAAAGATGAAATTCTGAGAAACAAAATTGGCGTCTCTTATGAGTATACCTCCTTTGATAAACAGTTCAACGATCCCTGGCATATCGCTAGCCTCGACTATAGCAGGCAAACTAAGCTTGGTTCAATAAGCGGTCATCTTTGGTATGCTAACCGGTTTAGATCAGGTGGTACGCAGTACGAGCTGGAGGCCTATCCACATATTTCAAAACACTTCTACAGTTATGTAAGTGCAGCATACTCAGGCAACGTAGGAGTATTTCCAAAGTATCGAAGCGGTTTCTCTTTGTATAGTATATTACCTAAAAGCATGGAAGGAGAAATAGGCTTCAGATACCTTTACTTCTCCAGTTCAACCATGATCTATACTGCCTCTCTAAGCAAGTATTACAAAAGCTTTTTGTTCACCGCACGCACTTACTTAACCCCTGGCGAAGGCAGCCTCTCTCAGTCATACAACCTAACTACCAGGTACTATTACGGAGGGGCTGATGATTATTTTGCGCTCACAATCGGAAGAGGTATTTCACCTGATGATAAGCCTATTACCGTATTGCTTGATAACAAGCAATATCAAAAACTGGTAACAATGAAAGCCGCAGCGGCATATAAACACGAGTTCAGCAAAAAATACTTACTTACTATAGATGCTGGCTGGATGAACCAGGAATACAGACCCGACACCAAAGGCAACCAGTTATCTGCGGGCTTGAGTTACCAGGTTAGGTTTTAGACTTCTATGAAAAAAAAATACTTTATTTTCTTTGCTGCTTGCCTTGGTTCAGTACCATTTTTATTTTGGGGCGCATGGCTTGTAACCCCCAAAAAAAAGTTGGTTGTAGCGATTGTTGACAAAACGGAATTTGAACGAAGCGGAAGACAACATCTTGGGTTAACATGGGTATTGAACAATGAGAAATATAGCAAAACACATAAGAAGCTTTACGACGCTGCCACTGATTATTTTGGCTTTTATCCCAAAGGGAAATCTGAATATAAAATAAAAGGGCTGGAGCGCTTTTCTTCTGCACAATTAGAAGCACTCAGCAACGATTGTGATGCTACCTATTACGTCGATAGCTACGGCGTTTACCACAGCGATTTGAGGGTAGATAATGCCATCAACAAAGGCACAGGTATTATTTATGGAGGAATGAGCCAAAATGATATTGACTTTTTAAAAAAAATAAAGAACCGGCATAAGCTTATAATTTCAGAATTTAATATACTCGAGGCACCCACCCCACCTGCTATTAGAAAACAATTTGAAACCGAATTTGGATTAACATGGAGTGGCTGGGCATGCCGTTATTTCGATTCCTTTGATCCCTCAGAAAACAAAGAAATTCCCCGGTGGCTGATTAATAGCTATAAGGTTAAAAATGGTGGAAACTGGCCTTTTAAGAAAGCTGGGCTGGCATTTGTCAATGCCGCCGGAAATGTGGTAATACTGGAAGATATGGTTGATTTAAAAGATCCATTACCATTCATTATTACCAATAAGAGTACACACAATCGTTCAGAACTACCTGAAAACATAAAATTTCCCTTTTGGTTTGATATCGTTACCCCTGACACAGCGATCAACAAAGTAGCTGCCACTTTCAATTTGGACCTGACAGACAATGGCAAAAGCCAATTGATTAAAAATGGCATTCCGCTTAGTATGCCGGCTATTATTCAACACGAGGGTAGCGATTATCAATTTTATTATTTTGCAGGCAATTTTTGCGCTATTAATACCCTCGGTATTTCATCTTCTCACTATAAATGGATCTCGGCCTTCAAAAACTTTCTTTACAATACAGATGATACTATGGAAAGCACCAGTTTCTTCTGGGAATTTTACAAACCATTAATGACCGGAATATTTGAGAAGTACTATGCAAAGACCAGCGGTCAGCGTGGAAAGTAATTTTTGTAAATAGAGTCTGGCAGCAGGGGTGCGCCGTTAATAACACTTTCATTTTTCTTTTTAAAATCATCAAACGAGTGCTGCATTGAGGCTACTCTTTTTTCATCGTCTACAACAGATGATCGCAGTCCTTCTTTCAGGAAAAACAATTGGCGGTTATTGAGCAGATACTCTTTTGAAACAAAATCTACCAAATCGGTTTTTGTTTGCAACAGTGGGTATGCGTGCATATTATGCAACGAACGGGAAGTATCGAGCCCACCGCCCATCCACGATACTAACGAAGGTGCGCGTAAGCTATAGTTGCTTTTTAGGTACGAGAGAATACTGGGCGTTATATCAAAATGCGTAGAGATTGAAGAGAATTTTGCCGTTCTTGTTAATAAGGGTGAATATATAAGCATCGGCACATGATACCGGTCTATTTTACTGGCCATCGGTATCTCTGGCATACGATGATCGCCGGTAATAAAAAATATAGTATTATTAAAATCAGGGCGTTGCGAGTAAGCATGTATAAAATCCCTGATCGCATCATCAGTGAATAAAATGCTCGCATATTGAAATTTATAATCTCGGTACTCATTCCTTTTTGCTTCATCAAAACCAAGTTGCTCAAGGCGTCGTTCAAACTTATCCAGGTAGGTTTGCTGCTCATTAATTAAGAAAGGAGTGTGAGTCGAAACCGTTAATATAACATCTAAAACAGGCTTCCCCGCGTTACTCGTTTTGCTATTAAAGTATCGCCTGAAAAGTTCTTTATCGCCATAACCCCACGAAAAACCATTGCTGCTTTTTGGCATTAATGTGTACCCGCTTCCAAAACTTTCCTCATCATTCACCTCATCTATGTGGCTCTTTCGCAAAAACAATTGCATGTTGTCAAACTTCGAATCGCCCCCATAATAAAAAGAAGTATGATAACCGTTTGATTTAAGCAGACTGATTAAAGAAAGGTGCTGCGGCATCTGGTCACCCATTTCGGCAAAGCCATTTTTTAAAAACGGCAGCGACCCAAGTACAGAAGGCAAGACGGCAAAAGTACGGCCCCCCTCACTCAAAAAATTCTCCCAATACAGGCTTTTACCTGCAAGAGAATCGATAAACGGAGTAAAGTTTCCGAGATAAGCACCTTCGTTGGTAAACGCTCTGCCCAAGCCTTCAACAAGTAAAATAACAATATTGGGAGCCTGCGGGCTTTTCTTTAGAAATGGCGACAACACATCATGTGTGCTGTCTCTGTGTAAAAAGGGGTAATTGGTAGGGTCTACATAATCAAAATTAACTATTGATGAAATTTCATCTCCATAATCGCCGATATATGCATCGGAGTATATGTCGTTTTCCTGCTCTTCAGGAAAGAAGTGCTGAAGAGATTGTGAAAGAAAAAAATCAGTTTTGTTGAGTGCAAGGTTATTGAGAAACTCTGAACCTTCAGCAGGTTGAGGAACTGCTACAAAAGAACTAAGCACCACAAATAAAACAGTTGAAAAAATAATAGAGAAAGAGATTTTTTTACCGAAATGTATCTTTTTAGGAATGAAATAAAAAGTCCACAGGTAAGCCATCAGCAGGATAAGGCCAAGCACCACAAGCGTAACCGATATCTGGCCCGATGCGCCAACAGTTTGCTTAATGTCTGCTACAGTATAACCGTACACGTCTGCACCCAGCGGAACTAAAGCCTGCGAGAAATATTGGGTAAGCGATAATTGAAGAAGAAAATAAAATAGCGCGATGGCAATAAATATCACTTTAGCCAGCCGCCTTAAAAACAGGAATAATGGTATGTAGATCACTAGTTGTATGAGACAGAACCTAAACCAAAACACAGTGTCAGTAACCAATGCTGTTGCAAAGAGCTTTGATAATTTCGGTTTTGAAGAGTGTAGTGTGAGATTGTAGGCCAGTTCAAAAATTCGCAGCAGCAGAACAAAGCCTAGCAAGATGATTGCGAATACAGCAAACGAAGTGGCTGCATCAAATAGCCTTACTGATAGTTTTTTATGATTTACTGAAATAGTTATCAAACTCTCTTTTTTTAAATGCTGAACGCTTTGCACCAAAACCACTGCGAGGCATTTCTCCCCAGCTTTTTTTCTTTCTCAGGTAATCGATAATGCCTCTTATACTTGACCAGACCATAAAGGGGTGATATAAGAATGGCTCGGAAATGGCTACCAGTAAGAGTTTAATAATATCAAGAGGACGCTTGTATTGGTGAAAGCTTAATACTTCCATCAAAATGGCAAAAGCTGAGTACATGCATCCAAATGACACCATAAAACAAAGCATCGCAAAGAAAAACTTCCACTTGATGATACCCAAAACGGTAACAAGCACAAATATTATCAACCCAAAAAATTCGACAACGGGACCAAGCATTTCGAAAAAAAACCAATAGGGATAACTGACCATACCCATCATGCTATAACGCTTGTTGAAAAACATTATTTTATTTGCAAATAATGTTTCCATCATTCCCCGCATCCAGCGGTTTCTTTGTCTTCCCAGGATTTTCAGATTTGAAGGCGCCTCAGTCCAACATAGTGGGTCGGGAATATATTTCACGCAATGAGGTTGATCATTCTCCACCATATACCTGCGCATCCGCACGATTAGTTCCATGTCTTCCCCAACTGTTTTTGTATTATAACCGCCACATTTTATAACAATTTCTTTATCAAAAGCCCCAAAAGCGCCGGAAATAAGCAGCAGGCCGTTAAGCCTGGTCCACGCCATTCTTCCCAATAAAAAAGATCGGAGATATTCAAGTGTTTGTGCCTTTGCAAGGTAATTTTTCGGCAGATTTACCTTTACAAGTTTTCCATGTTCTACTATGCACGAATTTGCAATTCTAACCACTCCGCCCGATGCAATTACCCTAACTTTTGGATAATCTATCAGCGGCTTGATAATTTTAAGCAGTGCATCCTGCTCCAGAATGCAATCAACATCTATTGCCACTATATAATCGTGTGCAGCGATGTTGATGCCCGCATTTAATGCATCTGCTTTTCCGCCATTCACCTTGTCTATAACTGTTAACTTATTAAACACCGGGTTGAGGCTTTTGTAAACTCCTCTTACCGGCTTCGATTGTAGTAAATTTTCAACGAAAAAATCTGTTTTATAAAGGTCGTATGCCTTTATCAGTTTTTGTAAAGAGTTATCTGTACTGCCGTCATTGACAATAATAATTTCGAGGTTGTTGTAATACATGGCTAAGAGCGACTTAACGTTCTCTATGATACCAACTCCCTCGTTGTGGGCGGGCGCTATAATACTTACTGACGGACCATGTTCGGACGTTGCAATTAATGAGTAATCTGTAGAACTGTTTTTCTTATAATTGCCCATTGTTTCACCAATAGAAACAATGGCAATAAACACATAGAAGATTAGCATGCCGGCACTATAGATGTACAAAATGTCGGTAAGCAGCCCTGCCAGAATTTCAAACCAAATCATTTAAACTGCCTGTTTTATGTGAAGAAAAATTTGAGAGTACGGGTAGCCATTGGTGTTGCAATATTGTTCGAGTAATTCGTGTCCTTCTGTGCCAATTTTAGTCAGCGCTTTGGCAGCAGTAATTTTTAAAGTATCATCATTCAAACTCAGCACTTCCAATAAGTATTTGAAATGATTTTTGTTTCCTAATTCTCCAACAGCATTTACAATCGCTATTTTATTCATTCTTGTTTCATTTGCAAACCTCCTTATTAAAATGTTAGGAGTATTTTCATCATTGATCTCTCTAAGGCATTTTATAGCAGTAAACCTCACCTTCTCATTTTTGTTTCCTAAGCATTTAACCACATCGTTGTGCACGCTTCTTTGCTGAAAAACGCCAATTAGTTTAAGCGTGAAGATGACCAAAGAGTCATTTGTTGAGGTAAGTAAAAGATGCAGGTCCGGAATGTCAGAGACGGGGGAAGCAGAAAGCATGCTGATCAATCTCATCTGCTGCCACTCTGATATGGGATGATTGAGCACGTTTAAAAACCATAAACCTCCAAAACCTGATAGTTGCACCAAAGCACTTTGAGCCTCCATTCTTACATGCTCATTTCTGCTATTGATTTGGCTGAAAATCTCGCTCATGTAGTGATGCTGCTGCATCATCGACAACTCCTGTATACCTTTAGCTACAGCATTCCACTTTCTGCTTTTAAGCTTAGCGGCAGAGTCTTCCTCCAGGTGCAACAATAAATATAGTTTTAAAAAGCGCTCACCTGCCTTGCCTTTTATATTTTTTCGTCCGTTGGCTAACTCATCTATTAAAAATTGACGATTTGCTTTTTTACTCAGTTTTTTTTTCAAGAGTGCAAAAAAGTTCTTTTCCTGGTCGCTATTGGTGGAGAGGCTTTCTTCTGTCAAAATCTGCTCAATCAACAAAGCCCTTATGCTTCGTTTTTGTTGCGACTTAAATAGATCTCTCTTGTTTCGTATTGCCAGGTATAGAAATATGAGCACTACCAGCACAATTGTGATAGTGATCTGAACTTTTACCAAAAAAAAGACTTTCTCAACTCTTAATACCGGTCTCGATCTTCGGGCAGTTGTAGCAGTAGTTGCCGGTTTGGCTTTTTTCACGGCAGTCTTTAAAACTTCTGCCTTTTTAATTATTACCGGGGCAGTTAGTGAAATTGTAGTAGAATCAGCCTTTTTTGTTGCAGGTGCTACAACTGCACTGGTATCTTTTAACGGAAGGGTTGCCGCATCTTTCGCTTTGACGATTGACGTATCTAACTGATCAACGAGCGCAGTATCTCTTTTAGTTTTCGAATTTGCCTTTGAAAAAACTACCACCGGCACTGTTCTAAAAATGGATTCATTTGCCTTTGATGTGTGTAAAAATCCATCGGGAAGCAGTTCTCGTGCAAGAGAAAGACTTACGTGAGGTCCGTTGGGCGCTTTAAAAAGGACCAATCGGTCCCTGCTTCCGTTGACGCGGAAAACGGGAACTAAAATTTCTGTGTGGAAAGGTTTCTTTTCGCGGGAGAAATTGCGTTGGGTTAACGGAATGGCCAGGTATTTGGCAAGTACCTCATCCTCATAAAACTCGAGGTTATTATAGTCGGCAACCTGCTCACCGGTTAATCCATACAACCGGCCTATTGTATTAAAAGTCTGGTGCGGCTGCACAACATGCCGTAAACGCAAGGCTGCAGGTAATTTTTTTTGGGCAAATAAAGGCAATAACCAGGCACATATAAACAAAGTAAAAATAGCTCGACAAAAAGACTTTTTATGCTGGTTATCAAAGAATGCGATGAAATGCATGGACTATAAATGCGACTTTTTAAGGTAAAAAGGTGACTATAAAAGGGTGCTTACAGCTTATCTGCCCATTCCATAACAGGATTCTGCGCCTTTGCTTTCACTAAACGCTTTACCCTGAGAGACAATTCTACCAGGCTAAAAGGCTTTGTTACATAATCGTCTGCACCTAATTCAAATGCCTCTTTAACTGCGTTTTCCTGGCCCATAGCCGAAAGCACAATTACAATCATTTTTTTATTAAATCCATTTCTGATCCGGGCCATTATTTCAAGGCCTGAATAAAACGGCATCATTACATCTGTAATGATGACATCGGGTATATACTCTTCAATTTTTCTTAGTGCATCCCTGCCATTGTTTGCGGTGATAACGATGTATCCCTCTTTTGCAAAATATGTTTCAAGAGTCATCAATATCAACGGGTCATCTTCAGCTACCAATATCAGCATACTTGTGTTCTTTATTCGGTGATCGTCTGATAGTTCTAATCTCCCTGCCTGATAAATAGGCGTTTTTAAAATTGCCTACATGATAAAAGAGCACACAGCCAATTGGTGAGAAATCGTAAGGTGATCCCCCGCTAATGGTCATAGCTTATAGACTTAGATTAATTAGAACTCAACAAGGGAATTTCAAATGAAAAAGGACGCGGTCTTTGGTAGAATAGCAGTGATTGGATAAGTTTAAACCCTGTTAACCTAAAGAGGTATTTGCAGCAACAAACGTTGCAAACACCGTTGTAAACCGGGGCAAAAATTGAAGTTAAAGTTAATAAAAAAGGAGAGGAATGCTAATGTTTGTTTTTAACGGATAGCACGTATAAACGGCAACTATTTATTATGCATGGTGTAGCCCGTTAAACATCTGGCAAAAAGTAATTGCAATTGTTCATTCTACTACCTGCATAGTTGCACCTCGGGCACATCTTCTACCAGCGCATACCTCTTCAGCCACCCGATAACACTATCCAACCCTTCTAATGTCATCAGGTTAGTGAAAACGAACGGGTTTCCTTTACGCATTTTTCTTGCATCGCTCTCCATTATTTCCAGGCTTGCCCCAACGTAGGGGGCCAGGTCAATCTTGTTGATGACCAGAAGGTCAGAACGGGTAATTCCGGGACCGCCTTTTCGGGGTATTTTATCACCTTCGGCCACATCAATTACAAAGATGGTAACATCAGCAAGATCGGGACTAAACGTAGCCGACAGGTTGTCGCCGCCGCTTTCAATAAATATGATGTCGATGTCAGGAAACCTCGTTACCATTTCGTCTACTGCTTCCAGGTTCATGCTTGCATCTTCACGAATAGCGGTGTGGGGGCAACCACCCGTTTCTACACCTATAATTCTTTCAGCGGGCAGCAAGCTGTTTTGAGTTAAAAACTCGGCATCTTCCTTTGTATAAATATCATTGGTAATAACCCCTATGCTATAATCATTCATCATACTTCTTGACAACCTTTCTATCAACGCGGTCTTACCGGAACCGACTGGCCCTGCAACCCCTATTTTTACATAAGTTCTATCTGCCATTTCTATATTGGTGTTAGTATTTAACTGATCGCTCCCTCTAAACAAGATTGGTAATGGTTTCTGCTACAATTACTGTTTGCAAAATTAAAATAATCTCTGATATCAGCTTTATAACATAAGGGCAAGCCAAACCAGCATGCAAAGCACCGCAAACCAGATGATGAATAAAATTAGAAAAAGTTCAGAAAGGATTGTTTATCGAACAAGGGATGCTTGGGGATATTGCAGTTATCCGCAACCCGCTGAACAAGTACTTCGAACAACATTTTTGTGACTGTTTACCCTATTAAGGAAGATTGCTGCGACAGGTCTTATAATCAGAAAGCCCCTGGGGTGAACCAGAGGCTTTGTTGTAAAAAGGGGGAAGACAGAAATTAATTTCAGCTACAGATGTTCGCTCTCATTTATAATGCGATTTGTTTTTCGGCCATAATCTTTCTCATATTTAGCAGGCCATAGCGCATGCGGCCCAACGCTGTGTTGATACTGCAATTCGTCATTGCTGCTATTTCTTTAAAACTAAGATCAGCATAGTGACGTAAGACAATCACTTCTCTCTGCTCTTCAGGCAACATATCCAATATACCGCGGATTCTGTCGTGGCTTTGGTTTTTTATCATTGCTTTGTCTGCTCCGCCTTCCATCACGTCTATTACTTCAAAGATGTCTCTGTCGTCGCTTGTAGTAATGGTTGGAGTACGCTTTACCTTTCTAAAATGATCAACGCAAAGATTGTGTGCAATGCGCATTGCCCAAGGTAAAAATTTGCCTTCTTCATTGTAACGGTTGTTGCGAAGCGTGTCGATGATTTTGATAAACACGTCCTGGAATAAGTCTTCGGCCAGGTACTTGTCTTTTACGAGGATGTTGATAGAGGTGAAAAGTTTGTCTTTATGACGGTTTACCAACACTTCTAAAGCGTAGTTGTTACCTTCTTGAAAAGACTGCACTAGTTGATTGTCTGTTGCCTGTGTAAGAACATTCATGGGATTGGATTTTTCAGTTTAGGATGATGGATAATTTTTTAAAGGATAATGGGATTTTTTTGTCATCGCCTGCAACTGGGAAGCCTTCCCTTTTTTAGATGCTTGTTGATAACACTACGAAGAAAGACTAATTATAGACTACGTACTAAGTGTTGGAGATAAAAGGATAACCTGAAAAGACACATTCCCAAAACGAGGTTAATCAGCAAAATCGGAATTTTTTTATGGATGGGATTAGAACGAGCAGGTGGGACGACAGTAAATATTACCGCTCGATAAAAGACAAGGTACCGAACCATTTCAAACCAATGAGAAACATGCCTCTGATTGGTTGAATAAAGAAAAAAAAGTTGAAGAGTGCGACGCAACGAAAGAGCTATAGCAGCACTAAAGCGAGGTTAAAAAAAAGCAATTGTAACTACAAAAAAACATTGGTTTTGCTTGTTGCGGTACTACTTATAGTGCTCCCACCACTTCGAATTATAAGGGCCGCCACTAATGCTGCGCACTTCGCCAGGCGTTGGAAGAAAGAGCGG
>JALYZZ010000304.1 GCA_030948675.1 Bacteroidota bacterium
ACTTTATTCTGCTACTATCAGGGTTTGTGGAGCCGCGGCTTTCATTCTTGTCATTAGCCAGTTAAGTTGCCGTTTCGTTTGCCTTTCCACTTCTTCACAAGTAGTGGTCAGTTTTTTGTCTCTTAAACCATCTGCCGCCTGTTTTAGTATGGTGCAGCAGACCTGCACCTCGCTTGCGACCAGGTACAAGTCATGCAGATCGCGCAGCAAAGCCATTCCTCCTTTTCGGGTGTCTTTCAGCAGTGTTTGGGTTAGCCGGTCTGGCTCACTGTCTTTTTCAGGTTTATACTTTGCAGCAAACGGCTTCACTTCTTCGGCAAGGGCATCACTCCAGCGGGCAAGTAGTTGTGTGGTCTGGTACACGTCTGGTTCGTCTCCATGTGATTTGGATACTTTTCTAAATGCCGTCGCAAGGTCCTTTTCAGTACGGTGTACTAAGTCAATATATCGTCCTATGTGCATATCAGGCCTCCTGTGGTTTAAGTTTGTCTTTAATGGTTTCAAATGCTTCACTAATTGTATCTAAAATGCCTTCGCCTGCCTTGCTGATTTTAACAGCTCCGTATTTAAAATGCGGCTGCTTGCTTACCGGGTCCCATTCTGATAATGTCAGTTCATTTGCTGCCCGCTTGCGGCTGTCATCATCCCAGTATCCATAATGAAAAGGAATAAATACAAGTCCAGGCTCAATTCCACCAACTTTTGCCGGTTCGGATACTTTGCCTCTCCTGCTTTCAACTTCTATCATATCTCCTTCGGCTATTCCATATTTGGCTGCGTCTTCCTCAGATATTTGTACATATGCGTCTGGTGCCGCATCCTGCAATACTTTGGTGCGACCAGTCTTGGTACGTGTGTGGAAATGGTAAACCAGTCGACCCGTTGTCAACCAAAGAGGATATTTGTCATCTGGCATCTCATGCGGTTCTTCATAGTCCACTGCTTTTAGAAATGCCTTTCCCTGCGGATCTATTAGCTTGTAGGCTTCCGGGTCGTTTGCGGCACCAGTGTCTAAGTCGTAGTTGTAAGCTTCGCAATAATCGGCCGCGGTATTAAACTTGCCCTCTATGTACAAGTGGGTGGCACCATCAGGAAACTGCTCATTGCACGGCCATTGAATGCCACTGCCTTCGCTAAGTTTAGAATAGCTCATTCCGGAATAATCGCAGGGTCGCCCTTTACTGCATATTTTCCAACCTTCGAAGACTTCTTCAGCCGTTTTCCATTTTATAAGAGGTGCACCATCTTTATCACGAAGATCCATGCGCCGGCTATAATCTAAAAAAATCTCCAGGTCTGATTTTGCTTCTCCCGGCGGTTCAATTGCCTTATGTGATATATGAACAGTGCGGTCTACATTGGTAAAGCATCCGGTTTTCTCACCCCAAATGGCGGCAGGTAAAACAACGTCGGCGTACTTTGCTGTTTCTGTCATAAAACAATCCTGTACTACCACAAACAAGTCATCCTTTTGTAAAATTTTCCTGATCCTGGCCAGGTCAGGCAGTGAAACCGCTGGATTGGTTCCGCTGATCCAAAGCATGGAGATAGTGCTTTGTTCGCAATAGCGCCATATCTGCATCGCATGTGTGGGTGGTGACCAGTGCGGAAGTTTATCAGCTTCTACATTCCAGATGGCTGCAAGTTCCTGCACGTGCTTTTTGTTTCCCCAGTTTCTAAACCCCGGAAAGTCGCCGTCAGCGCCGCACTCGCGGTTATTTTGCGCCGTAGGTTGTCCATTCATCTGGTAAATACCGCTACCAGCTTTGCCTATTAATCCACGAATGAGGTGAAGGTTATTTACCTGTACGGCCGCCGCAGTAGCCTGCATAGATTGATACACGCCCTGCAGGGCTGTAGATACAAGTGAAGTGCAATTGGCCAGAATGTGTGCGGCAGCTCTGAGTTTATCCGCAGGCACTTTCGACACCTCTTCCACTTTTTCAGGTGTCCACTTCGAAAGTATTTTTTTCAATTCTTCAAAACCTACTGTGCTCGCTTCTATAAACTCTTTATTAATGTTGCCTGATTGTATCACCAGGTTAAGCAGTCCGTTTAAGACAGGTACATTAGTGCCTACAACCGGTGCAAGATGTACGGTAGCTTTTTGTGCAGTAAATGTTTCCCTTGGGTCTATGACCACCAGTTTGGGAGGATTGGGACCTTCTAACCGATCGAGGATACGAGACCATAGAACTGTTTGCTGCGAAGCCACGTTATGACCAACAAGCATGATAGCGTCTGTAACATCGAGGTCTGAATAAGAGCCTGGCTGGCCATCGGTACCGAAAGAAACCTTTAGGGCAGCAGCGGCAGTGGCTGTACATAACCTGGTATTACCATCCATGTGCGGTGTGCCAAGGCCCGCTTTTCCAATCATTGCCAACACATAGTATTCCTCCAGAAACAATTGCCCCGAAGTATAAAAACCGATACCAAGGCTGGTTTGTTTTTCAATGATTTCTTTTGATTTCTTTACAATCAATTCCATTGCTTCGTCCCAACTTGCTTCTTCCAGTTTTCCATGCTTTCTTATCATGGGCTTTTTCAAACGATCCGGACTGTCATTTGCCACCCACCCGTTGAGTCCTTTTGGGCCTAGCCGTCCATGGTTAACGATGTCTACTCCCCGGCCACGAACACCTACAATTTTTCCATTTTTTACTCCAATGTCCATTCCGCAGCCATTAGAACAAAGCACACACGCCGACTGTACCCAATGGTCAGGTTCTTCGCTGGTTTTCTCGTCTATTCTCACAGGCCAGTCGCCCTTATAAGGCTTTCTCTCGCCCCAAATATTTTTGATGCTATCACGGGTTTCTTGCATGGCAAATCTTTTTATACGTTTGAAAATTTAAAAGTTATTTCTACAAATCATTCTTACTAAACAAATTCTCCGGTCTTGAAACACCGGTCAAAATGCACTTCTGTGTATCGAATACACCAGTTGGACCCGCCTCGTATGCCTGTGTGGCCATAATCTGTTCACTGCGCATTTATATCAACTGTATGCAAATATTGTGCATGCATAGAAGGTTGTGGCACTACTTTTAAATAAACTACTTTGCCACCATAACAACCTTATCAATGAAAGTAAGAATATCGGGAAACAACATCAGGTTTCGTTTAAAGCAATCGGAAGTAAAACGGTTTGAACAGGCCGGTGAAATAAAAGAAGTAACGGTTTTCGGCAGAGAGCCGGCAGATGCACTTTCTTTTATTTTAAAAAAGGGGAGTAGTGGAAGGTACAAGGTATCGTATCACTCAAATACTTTTTTGTTAGAAGTGCCTGAGCAAGTATGTGCCCGGTGGACATCTACAGAAATCGTTGGTTTTGAAGAAGCAATCGATACAGGCAAAGGGGCAACCATAAAAATATTGGTTGAAAAAGACTTCAAGTGCCTCGATGGTTCAGACCTTGAAAATGAAGATGCTTTTCCGAATCCAAATCTTCATTGCTGATTGCCTGGATGAATACCTTTTTAGCTACTAAATTAAAGCCAAACGCAAGAGTAATTGAGACAGTAAAATCGGCGGTAGCTAACGCGTTTCTATGTTGGCTGTTTTAAATCAAAAATGAATAGAAATAATCGTTGCAAAATATTACTTCCCAATCTATAACAGATATTAAAACATGTTGCCAGCAAGTGATTTTAAAAGTGTAGTAAAGACGTTTCCACCTGGTTACTTTGCCCTTGTGATGGCTACAGGCATTGTCTCTTCAGCTTGTTTGCAATTGCATTACGACACCATAGGGAAGTCTTTGTTTGTGTTAAATAATGTTCAATATGTCGCGTTACTGATCATTTTTGCTGCACGACTTGTGTTGTTCTTTTCGCAGGTAAAATCTGACCTTTCAACACATGAGAAGGGGGCCGGCTTTCTGACATTTGTTGCCGCTTCTGCTATCCTTGGATCCGGCTACGTGCAAGGCCACCACGCATATACCGCCGGGAAAATTTTATTGATTGTTGCCATCATTGCCTGGATCATCAT
>JALYZZ010000309.1 GCA_030948675.1 Bacteroidota bacterium
ATTGAAAGGTGCCGACGGCCTCAATGATGTAACCGCAACAAGTAGTGGTATTGTATTTGTCTCAGACTCAAAAAAGGCCACTATTTGGAAAATTGAGAAAGACCAGCCGGTATTATACCTTGAAAACATGCAAGGCGTAAACGGATTGAGAGCCGTAAAAACTGACTTATACATCGCTTCAGGAAAATCTTTTGTGAAAGCAGACGAGAATAAAAATATCACTCCGGTCGCAACGCTGCCGGAAAGCGGCGATGGGGTGGAACCAATCGGAAATGGAGATTTTATATGCACCGCGTGGGGAGGATGGGTTTACTATGTTGCAAAAGATGGGAAAGTAGAAACAATACTGGATCTTACTTCAGCTAAAAAAAATACTGCAGACATAGGATACGATGCGGTAAAACGGATTGTATATATACCCACATTCTTTGGAAAAACGGTAGCGGCGTATAAGTTTCAATAGAGATTTTTTTAATTATAAAGGCAATTTATAAGCCTTCTTTTGCTTTATGTTATACCCTGGTTGAAGTTCAAATTAACTATTCCTATACCTTATTAAAAAGCCTCGTTTTGCAAACAGATTGCTTTTGACTGCAATTCACTGATACGATCGCTGACCAGGTGCTTCGCCTTGCTGAATCGCTTGGCTGTGTCAGAATAATTTCTCCAATGTTTAGCAGTTTTAAAATCACTTTTTGCCCCTTCCTTTTTGCCATAGATTTTTTTCATAGCTCCTCTTAAATAATAGTAATATGGTAAGTATTTTGAGAGGTGGTGCTTTGTATAATAAGATTGTTTTGAAGCTTGAAAAGATGGAGCAGATATGTGGTAATGAATAATTTGAAGTAGCGCGTAGAAAATTTGCTGGTAAGGGCCATTACCAAAGGATAGCCAGGGTTTTGCTTTAGATATAAAGTGATAGTTAATTGAGCTGATGTGACGATGAAGATGGGTAACTTGATATTGGTCCTCGTAATAATGTGTATTCCAGTCAGGATGGAGCAACTCAAAATTTCCGTGAAGTGTAACATTTAGGGCGCTTTGGTCATACACTTTACAGGCTTTAGGAAACGTACTTAAATGATGAAATGTTTTTTGAGCAATGTTGTCTGTACGAAATTTCTCTAAATCCATCACCATCAATCCCGAATTAAAATAAGGGTCATCAGGCGAAAAGCCTAACTCTTTATATAGGGGGCAGTCATATTCTAAAGTAGGGTAGATGTTATCCTGCACCGTAAGCGCGGCTTTATTTAGTTCCATATTCCAAAGCTGCTCAATGTCTTTAAAAAAGAGGATGTCTGAGTCAATGTAAACAACTTTGTTTTCTGTTAATAGGCTGGGCAGGAGCAGGCGGGCATAAGCTAGTTTACTATCAAAGTAAAAATTTGGAAAGCTATCAAAGACTTTTAAACCGGGAGAATGTCGTTTTATTTGTACATCCTTTATTTTGATTACAGTGTTTTCTAAAACTGCCCAGCTTGCCGGGTGTATACCGCCATCAATAACATGAATAGTAATACAGCCTCCATAATTTGTGCTCAATAACAAACTGGAAAGCATAGCCAGTAAACCTGGAAAATACCTTTCATCGCTTGCGCAAGCGATACTAATATGGTTACCCATGTTATGGAAGCATTTTTAAATCCCTTTTTAATATGGGCATTAATAAAGTGTGTTAGATAAGAGGCAGTGCTTTATCTTTCATTTTCAAATGTAGTAGGTTTATTTAGGTAATAACTTGCATGCGATAGCCAGGCTTTTTTTGAGGAGTTTCATCTGGTTATTTGTAGGCATGAATAGAATAAAAGGTATGATTGAATAAAAGAAAACCAGGTGTCTGGCAGAAAAAGCCCCCTGCAACACAAAACCACCTCAACCACGTATCGGTAAATCACAAACCGAAGCCTTGTTACTGTTGCAAACACTAGTATTGATTGCTAAAGGGAAAAAGGCATAAGCATCAAATACGTTTGCCCTTGCGGCTACGCGGCCAGGGTAGAAGAGCACATTAAAAAAAGAGGCCGCACGAAAGCCTCTTTTAAAGAAAGTTACAACGGAAACAATCGAAGTATGGCCGTGCAGGTACTCCCTCTTTTGGGGAGTTTGCCCGGCAGTTTTACTGTGGTATAAACGATATTGGATCGCTTACAACTTCCTGTCCTCTTACCCCCACCATACCTACTTTTATAAAGTATCGCTGGCCGGAGGTAAGATCACTAAAATTGTACTTGGTACTGTTCCACGAAGTGACCTCCCATGCCGATTCGTCAATGGTATCGCTGCTGTTGGCAACAGCGGGGGCAATGTAATATTTTAGTGACTTCATGCCTTTTTGCGAGGCAGTCTTCACTACTATCACACCATTGTTGATGCCAGCGGAAAGCCTGGGAGGCTTAGGCTGCTGCAGTGGACTGCTCTTTTGCGGCGCTTTGCTGATAGGGAAGCCCGAAGTAGAAAGAACTTCCTCATTACCAAGTGCTACCGATGTTATTGCAAAGCCTAGCAGGTGCAATAAATTGGTGATCTCGATACGTGCTGTGTTACGTGCAAGCAGTACTGTCTTGTCACGTGTTTCAGCTTTTGAATCTAATACATAATACTTGTCTGCAGCCGCGCTCAATGCGGTTACCTGGGTTTGCAGCGTTGGAAAATTTGCATTTCCTGTCATTGCTGCTACAATAACATCCAGTTGTTTACGAAACACAGCCCAGCTTTGTCTTGCAAAGCCATTGGAAGGTCTTTTCATAAAGGTTGGTTTTTTTAGGTTTATAAATTGGGTTTTTGTCGCGCATAGTTATTAAACATATAATTATTATTAAAAGTATATGAAGAACACACTTTATTTTTTTTTAATGTTTTTGAGTGGGAAGTACAATTTGTAAAATGCCCTGTTCCTGCAACCAACTGACCTGTTATTAGCACCCTAAAAGATACCGGTTCAAACATCGCCAATGCGCCCGGGTGATGATCGTTAGGGCATTTTTACGAATAAAGAAAAAAGTGACAACCGCTTGTAGTAATAGTGATCAAACCGGTACACCGAAAGCAGTACGATTGCAAAAGTGATTTGTACGATTGCAAAAGTGATTTGTACGACTGCAAAAGTGATTTGTACGACTGCAAAAGTCATTTGTACGACTGCAAAGTCGATTGTACGATTGCAAAAGTCATTTGTACGATTGGAAAAGTGATTTGTACGACTGCAAGAGTCATTTGCACGACTGCAAAAGTGATTTGTACGATGTACAAAGGCGCATGTACGACGTACAAGGGCGTCTGTATGATGTACAAGGCTGCATGTACGAGGAGTGTTCGTGGAATTAAGATTAATTATTTCTATATTTATTGATAGTATCATGGCTTGCTGAGTGCCAACAATGGCCGCTTTGAAGCAGCAAAAGAATTAATAACAAATGGAAAAAAATAACAATCAGTCTTGACCTTAAAGAGCACAAAGGACATGAAAGGATATTTGCCGCTTGCGACTACCACAGTGATATAAATAAAATATTACGGGAGATGCCCGGAGCAAAGTATAGCGCTACATACAAATGTTGGCACCTGCCACCCGTAAAAGAACTGGTGCAGATACTTTTGGTCGAAGCGGGGTCTTCATAGCAGAGCTTTGTGTGTTAGCATGAGACCCTGCGCTTCATGCCGGGGTCCCTGCTACCACGCAAGGGCTATGAGAGGAGACCCCTGCAGAACGAAAACTGAACCTTCCTAAAAAACCTGACAGTATTGAGGTTAATTTTCCGCCCACCATGTGTTCTTCACCTGCAAACATAGCTCAACACCGTGCTGTTGGTGAAGAACACCAACATCGGCAACAAATATAAGACTCGTATAAGATATATC
>JALYZZ010000315.1 GCA_030948675.1 Bacteroidota bacterium
CACATGTTGCAATACATGTTGTAAATATACAAGGGAGATTTGAGGAGTTAATTCAATTCTCCATACACTTACAGCAAAGACGGCGGGCTTGCGTTTACACACGATACTAAAAACTGCCGTTATTAAAAAAAAATCGAAAACAACCCAACCCTTTTGTTAATGAAAGTCATCCTTGCATGGAAATATAACTTTATGAAAAAAATAATTTACCCGTTCTCTGCTTTACTCATTTTTGCAACGGCTATTGGCTGCAGAAAAAATATGGAACATATTTCTAAATCAATAGTCATCGACACCGCTTTAGCCTCAGGGTCCGAGTACGTGTTAGATCTGAAGTCTTTTGGAGATGCGGATGACATAGCGGTAATTACCAAACAGGCAAGTTCATATACACGTAGCGAAATAGTTAATACAGCAACCACTTTTGCCCCCGTTTATTATTATTCTGCTACTACAAAGACGAGTGTGACGGATCAGGTGGTTTTATCTATTACCGAGGGCAACGGCAGGGGAGGCGGCAACCGTCATAATTGCGACTCTACCACTATCACTATTAATTTTGTAACTAAATAAATGCCTTTACAAGTTTGTATTTGTTTGCATGCGGTCCAACGGGAGAGGAAACAATGTGTTCTCCTGTTGGCGCTGTTTTAGTTAAAAATTAAGCAAACCCAACCCTTTTTCTTTTTTATAGCATCAATGCAGGACGAACCCCTTATAATTAAGCAGATTGAGCAGCTAATCGAAGCGTGTATAAAAGGCGACCGGCAATCTCAAAGCAGATTGTACAATATGTATTGTCAAAAAATGTTTGTGGTGTGTTTGCGCTACGCAAAAAGCCGTGAAGAGGCAGAGGAAATTTTGCAGGAGGGTTTTATGAAGGTTTTTGAGTTTTTGCATCAATACAAGTTTGCCGGTTCTTTTGAGGGATGGATGAGAAAGATCATGGTTAATTGCGCACTTCAAAAATATAGAAGTAAGGGAAAATTGAGACCTGTGATCGATATAGAAACGGTTGCAGCGGCTTATCCAGAAAATGAAGACATTATTTCTAAAATCGGCACAAAAGAACTGTTGAATATGGTACAACAGTTGCCGCCTGCTTACAAGATGATCTTTAACCTCTATGTTTTTGAAGGAATGAAACACAGGGAAATAGCCGAACTTTTAGGAATATCGGAAGGCACTTCTAAATCAAATCTTTCTGACGCAAGGTCTATTTTACAAAAGGCTGTAAATAAAAGTTTACAATCTCCACAAGTAAAATTCAATTAAAAGCATGAGTGAAAATCTACCCAATATTGATGATTTATTCAGGAAAGCTTTGGAGGAGCATGAAGACAGCCCTTCCGCAAACGTGTGGGCTAACATCGATAAAAACCTTGACAAGAAGAAGGTTGTTTCTATATCGCAGAAATACAGAAAGCTAAAATGGGTCGCTGCCGCCTTGCTTATATTTTCTGCTGGTATGGCGATGTATACCGTGCATACGAGAATACGCAACAGGGAACTGGTTAAGCAAAATGAAATAAACAAAAGAAAGATATTAAGGAGTAACACCCCAAATGCTAATGATAACGCAGACATTGCCCCTAAAGCAATAGAAAATACCAAAACAGATACCTCAACAAATAATGCAGTGGTTCAGCAACCAATAGCAACCAAAGGGGATACTTCAGAAAGTACAGTTACAGGTGTGGATAAAATCAGGGTTAATTCGAATAATGATACGAATAACAAGGTGGAAGATAAGCCAATAGCTATAGCCGGCAAGCAAGAGAAGATTGTAAAAGATTTGGGCGTTAAGGGCAATAATCGCCCAGATATCAAAGGAAAAGCTAATCTAAAATCATTTAATGGTGCTCTCAACAATTTAAGAAAAGACCAACAGGCAGATCGAAATGTAGTCGTAGGTAAATCTAATAAAAGCCACGGCCAGCCAAATGAAAAATCGGTCCAGTTGATAAGCGAGCCGAAACCAGAGAAATCGGCCCGGGAGGTAGATCTGGCAACTGTAAAAGCAAATGAGAAAAGTTATTCTATTTCTGAACCCATAGAGCTTATTTCAGCTACCAAATCTTCAC
>JALYZZ010000339.1 GCA_030948675.1 Bacteroidota bacterium
GGGTATATATTCTATTAGTAATATTTGAAGGGGCTTTAAGAAAGTGGGTGTTGCCTTCACTTGCAACGCCTCTTCTAATAGTTAGAGATCCTATTGCCCTTTGGATGTTACTTGTGGCCCTTAGAGATGGAATTCTAAAGTCGAATATCTACCTCCGAATGATGGTAATCGTAGGCATTATAGGCATTTTTACTGCTGTTATTTTTGGCCATGGTAATCTGTGGGTTGCTCTATATGGTGCCCGAATAATGCTTATCCATTTTCCCGTAATGTTTGTAATAGGCCGAGTTCTCGACCGCGATGAAGTTCTAAGAATCGGAAAGGCTTTGATTATCATTTCGGTTATGATGACCGTTATTATTGCTTTGCAGTTTTATAGCCCGCAGTCAGCATTTATAAATCGCGGAATTGGCGGAGATATTAGTGGCTCTGGTTTTAATGGAGCTCTGGGGTATTTCAGACCCTCCGGTACTTTTTCCTTTACTAATGGTACCACTCTTTTTTACGGTTTACAAGCCACCTTCGTCTTTTATTTTCTACTTAACCCCAAAACTATCAATTCTTTTATACTGGTTTGTGCAACTGTTGCCCTTTTTGCTGCTATACCTCTTTCTATAAGTAGAGGTTTGTTTTTTCAGATAGGATTAACGCTTGTTTTTACGGTTATTGCGATAGCGAGAAAACCAAAATATTTGGGACGACTAATAATTGCTTTTCTTGTAGCAATACTTGTTTTTGCAGTCTTAAGCAACAAGGCATTTTTTCAAACTGCAGTTTCTGCATTTTCAAACAGATTCGAGGCAGCTAGTGAAGCCGAAGGAGGGTTAGAAGGAACACTGGCAGGACGCTACCTGGGAGGTACGATTGCTCCTATTTTAGAGTCTTTTAAACAGCCCTTTTTTGGAGGCGGGTTAGGCTTGGGTACTAACGTAGGTAGTTCATTATTGACAGGAAAGCAACAATTTTTGACTGCTGAGGGAGAGTGGGGTAGATTGACCGGGGAACTAGGGACTACACTTGGGCTCTGCGTGATTTTTATCCGCCTTGGACTGTGCTTTAAAATTACTTTATTGGCTTATAAAAGAGTTTTAAACGGAGATTTTTTACCATGGGTACTCTTGAGTTTTGGATTAATAACCATATTACAGGCGCAATGGGCGCAGCCTACCGCGTTAGGCTTTAGTATTGCAATTGGAGGATTAACTATTGCATCATTTAATATTAACACTCTTGTTGAAAAATTAAACAACAATTGAAAAATTATTGTTGACGTTAATTATGCTTTCAAATGAAGATGATTTTAATAGGAAACTATCTGCCAGACAGGCAAGAAAGCATGATAAGGTTCGCCGAAATGCTGCGACGAGGGTTTGAGACTGAAGGTTTGCATGTTACAATATGGTGGCCTACAGCTTTTTTTGGTAAAGGACTGAAATCTACTGATTCGGGAATAGGTAAGTGGTTAGGCTATTTAGATAAATACATTATTTTTCCTGCTGTACTACAGTATGGTCTGCTTAAAATTGCTTTAGTTAATTCATCGGTTCGATTTCATATTTGTGACCACTCAAATGCTCCTTACCTTAAATATCTGCCTGCCCAAAAAACTTCTATAACTTGTCACGATGTAATCGCTATTCGCGGCAGCTTGGGCTACCCCGATTGTTATCAACCGGCTTCTTTCTTGGGGAAAAAACTTCAACAATGGATTTTTAAAAATTTATCGAAAGCGTGTTCAATGGCAGTAGTGTCGAAACTCACTTTGATGCAACTCAGGGAGCTAATACCACATGAGGAAGCCGTCCACAAAGAATGGCATGTAATACACAATGCCTTTAATGCTGAGTTTAAGAAAATTGAAAGATCGCAGACTATAAAATTAGTTTCAAGAGTTGGTATCGATCCTAATGTTCCTTTTATTCTTCACGTCGGTTCTGGTCTTCCTCGAAAGAATAGGAAGCTACTGTTGAAAATGGCAATAGCCCTTGGAGTAAAATGGTCTGGAAACATCTGTTATGCAGGTGAAGCTTTAGAGGAAGATTTATTACAGTATGCAGAGGCACACGGTTTACGAAATCGAATAATTTCTGTTGAAAAGCCGCCCCATGAGGTTTTGGTAGGTTTATACAATGGCTGTGAAGCTTTCATATTTCCGTCGCTTTCTGAAGGATTTGGTTGGCCGGTTATAGAGGCACAAGCATGTGGTGCCCCGGTAATAGCTAGCAATGTTGAACCGATGCCAGAAGTTAGCGGTAATGCTGCCTTGCATGCAGATCCCTTTAACCCTACAGAATTTGCTAGTGCTTTTCTTTCTTTACAGAATGACGATTACCGATCTAGCTTAATCGAAAAAGGGTTGGAAAACAGTAAGAAATTCAATTTGGCAAATATGACTAATGCCTACCTACAACTTCATCGAATTAAGTCATATAACAATGCTAATTAAAGTATTAACTTCTATTCTTCCGTGGTTCTTGAGAAGAAGAATTCTTTGTAGACTTTACGGTTATAAAATAGATCCAAATGCTTATATAGGCTTTTCGTGGATTTTTCCTAAATACCTGGTAATGGAAAAAGGTGCTAAAATTGATCATTTTACGGTTGCCGTCCATTTAGATAAAATAGTAATAGGAAGAGACGCTTCTATTGGACGCAGTAACTGGATTACCGGCTTTCCTTCAGAAGGCAATTCTTTACATTTTAGCCATCAAAATAATAGAAGACCCGAGCTTCATATTGGCGAAAATTCGAACATCACAAAAAAACATCATATTGATTGTACCGATCTTATTTCGATTGGAAAGTTTTCTAC
>JALYZZ010000351.1 GCA_030948675.1 Bacteroidota bacterium
GGGTATAGGTCTTGCGTGGTCGTCTACATTAACGATGCCTTATGCCATCCTCGCGGGCGCCCTGCCGGCTCAAAAAATGGGTTTTTACATGGGTGTGTTCAATTTTTTTATTGTTATTCCCCAGATATTGGCGGCAGCCATACTTGGCTTTTTTGTGCGAGTACTTTTCAATAATCAAAGTATTTATGCATTGGTTGTCGGTGGTGTGGCAATGATTATTGCAGGGCTGCTCAACGTGTTAGTTAAAGATAAAGAAGAATAAATATTTATGAGACAAGTAATCTTATTGCTGTTTGTATTAGGTACTGGATTATTAGCATTTGCTCAAGAGGTGGAGGTGTATCCTACGCACTGGTGGGCAGGAATGAAAAACCAAAAACTTCAACTAATGCTGCATGCTGCCAATATTGGTAATGCGGGGGGAGTTACAGTAAATTATCTCGGGGTGACCCTTTTGAAAGTGAATAAAGTAGAAAGTAAAAATTATCTTTTTTTAGACCTCAATGTTAGTGCAGCAGCGAAGCCCGGAAGTTTTAAAATACAAATTAAAAAAGGAGCACAACTAATTGTTTTTACTTACGAACTAAAACAAAGAAGGGCGGGAAACGGACAACAATTTGCGCAGGGAGTAAATTCGTCTGACTTTGTCTACTTGTTAATGCCCGATAGGTTTAGCAATGGCGATGAAACAAACGACCGCATACCTGGAATGAAAGATCAATCTTTTAACCGCGACTCAATGTATGCGCGCCACGGAGGCGACCTGCAGGGCGTTATCAATCACCTGGATTATTTACAGCAATTGGGCGTTACAACCATTTGGATGACACCTGTTTTGGAAAATGATATGCCAAATCGTACAGAACACGGGTACGCCTTTACCAATCATTATAAAATAGAACCTCGTTTCGGAGGCGACGCGGCATATAGGTCGTTAAGCGATGCGCTGCATAAACGTGGAATGAAATTGATACAGGATGCGGTGTACAATCATGTAGGCATTCATCATTTTACTGTTGAAGACCCTCCAATGGAAAATTGGCTGCACCATTGGCCTTCATTTACAAAACCTAACTATAAAGATCAAACCCTTTTCGATCCTTACGCTGCTAATGTAGACAGGAAACAACAAACAGACGGATGGTTTACCAACGAAATGCCTGATTTAAACCAAACCAATCCTTATGTTGCCAATTTTCTTATACAGCATGCTATTTATTCGGTTGAAGAATTTGGTGTAGATGGTTGGAGGATTGACACTTATATCTATTGCGATCTTGATTTTATGAACCGGTGCAATAAGGCGCTGACCGAAGAGTTTCCAAAAATTACTGAGTTTGGTGAAGTCTGGGTAGATGGAACTGTAAATGAAGCATACTTTACTCAAAACAATATTAATACTCCTTTTAAAAGTAACTTAATTGGTGTAACCGATTTTCAAACACTTTTTCATGGCATACAACCTGCTTTAAAGGAGGGTAATGTAAACGCACTGTATCAGACTTTAAGTAATGATATTCTGTATAAAAATGCGATGAATAACGTCATTTTTCTTGATAATCACGATATGACAAGGTTCTTTTCTCAGGTTGATGAAAACCCTGAAAAATTAAAAGCGGCAGTAGCGTGGCTGCTTACTTGTCGCGGTATTCCTCAACTGTATTATGGTACCGAAATTTTAATGAAAGGAGTTTCCAATCCTGATGGACTGGTTCGTTCAGACTTTTTAGGAGGATGGAAAGAAGACAAGCAAAACAAGTTTACAGCAGAAGGCAGAACGGTGAAAGAAAATGAAGTACACGATTGGACGATGAAATTAGCCAGCTTTCGCAAAACTTCGTCTGCAATTAAAACAGGTAAGATGATGCAATACGTTCCTGAAAATGGTTTGTATGTGTATTTTAGGTACGATGCTACTCAAACTGTCATGTGTATTATGAACACAGGTAAAAATGAAAGGGAAGTAAACTTTTCTAAATATGCTGAACGAACAAACAGTTTTAGCAAAGCACGGTTAGTTACCGGAAATGAGGTTTACGACATAGACAATAAGGTTAGCGTTCCTGTAAACCAAATGCTGGTGTTTGAACTGCTGAAGCAGTAATGTGTCAATTTTTAGAGTTGGGACTTTTGGTTGGAATCATCAGATTTGATCTATCTCCTGTTCAACTCAATTGTACTAGGCGAAATAAACTCATTCTCTAAATAATTGTTCATTGTATCGAATGTTGCTTCTTTCTTTAGGTCGTTAATTAGGCGATGCAATTGATCAACCAGCTTACTACCTGAATGTCTTTTTACATAATGGGGCAACTTATAATTGCTAATATCTGTGAACTCCCACGGGTGGAAATAAAGGTTTAAAAAGCCAGACTTTCGTATTGTTTCTATAGCTAGTTTTTTATAAACTGCATAAGGAAAATTCTTGAAAGCAAGCCAGAATAAAGGAATTCTAAGAAGAGGCGAAACTGAACAGGGAACGCGATAAATTTGTTGTTGAATGTAAATAGCCCTTGGTAAGTGTGTATTGTTGTATTTACCAGGAATAAAAGTTGGATTGACCGATGAGTCATATCTGTAACCCGCGTCATGCACGGCCAACATCTCAACATGCTTCATTCTTGGCATTCTAAGACCGAAAACTTTGGTGCCTGTAATCTCTTCTAAAGCTGCTTTTGATGTTAACAGATCCTCATCATTGAAGTGGGAGTGATAAAAACTGTGAGAAGCTATTTCGTTTTTTTGCGCAAGAAAAAATAATTGCTCCTTGTTTTCCTGTGCATATGCAGCAGTAGTAAAGATGGTGACAGGTATGTTGTGATGTTGTAATATCTCTGCTACAGCTATCATCCCTCGTTTACCAACCTCTAGTT
>JALYZZ010000377.1 GCA_030948675.1 Bacteroidota bacterium
CACTAACTGCTGCTTTTTGCACTGCCTCTTTACAGACCTCGCGCGAGATGTCGCCAAAGCTGATGTTTTCATTTACCGTAAGATTATAGCGTACAAAATCCTGGAAAACTACGCTGATTTGTTTTCTGTACTGTGACGCACTATAATGCCTGATATCATTTCCACCGAAAAATATACTTCCTTCTGTCGGTTCGTATAGCTTACACAACAGCTTGATTAATGTTGTTTTTCCGGCACCATTCATCCCCACCAGTGCCACTATTTTTCCGGCCGGCACACGTAGGGTTACATTACGAAGAGCAGGCTCATCACCAGAAGGATATTTGAACGATACGTTTTTTACCAGTAATTCACCGCTTTGCTTATTATCCACCATAGTTGCTGAAGAAAGCCGGTTCTCGACTTTGGGTTGCAGGCTAAATAATTCAAAAATGTGAGCTGCATACATATTGTTGTGATAGAGTCTTGTTATCGCAGCAACCAGCGACTGCATGATACTATATGACTGTGGAAATATTACCAGGAACACAGCAATATCGCCAACAGTGGTTCTGCCGCTGAGCGTTCCAAAGACGATGTAGGCGGTTACGCTAAAAAAAGCAGTAGTTCCTACTCCGGTAGTAAATAATTCATTGATGGTGCGGCGGCGGCTTAATGCGAATTGCTGGTTGATGAGTTTATCTTTAATCGCCCGATATTTGGTGATTAAATAACTGCCTAATAAAAAGGTGCGGGTTTCTTTTGCAAAAGTTTCTCCGGTGATCAAAGAGCTTAAGTAGTGCGCTTCGCGCTCTAACCCGGTATTTTGCATATATAGCTGAAATCCCTTGTTCGAAAACAGTATCCTTCCAATTAGTATCGGGAATACAAAAACTGCTAACAAAGGAAACAACATCCAATCTATTGAGATTAATATGTACCCTACTGACACCATCATAATGCCGTTTTTAACGATATCAAACAGGCTGCTTACTACTGCGTACGGTTTATCAGCTCCTGCTTCTCTTGCTCTCTTCAAAATATTCAAATACTCCGGATCTTCATAAAATGAATAGTCGAGCATTAAGGTATGCTGATGTATTTCTCTGTCTATAAAGTGATTTACTTTGGTTGCATGGAGCTCACTGAAATATCCAGACAAACTTTTAATACACGCATAGGCTACAGAGATGACACCGGTGATGATAACTATCTTCATCAACTCATCAAGTCTTTCTTTATGACCCACTTTAGCCACTACATCCACCAGCCTTTTTAGCATGTAGACCGACCCGAGCCACAACATATTTTCTATCACCAGAAACAATAAAGTAGTAATAGCCAACGGCTTTGAAACAGACCAGGTAAGACTAACAGTCCTTCTAAAATTTAATTTTGATATAAATCCCTTTATTTTTTTTGTCATTACTGTACTTCTAAAGCAAGCAGAAGGCAATTATGAAGATAGAACATATACGGTCTTTTAATAGTAAAAGTTTATTTTCAGCACTGCTTAGATGGATAACGCGAATATTGTAGATTTTCGTTTGTCCGAAACAAAAAGTTTTAAAATGTAGAAATGAAGTACAGTTAGTGCAAAAAATAATTATAGAGTAAAAAAAGGCAGCATCGGCCTACGTAAAGAAGTGATTAATTATGTGATAATGGCCAACTGTTCGATGCTAAATACAGCTAACAGGGTCTGTGTTTTTCTACGCCGTGCTTTTACAAAGGTTCATATATTCTCAATGAAGTAAAAAGTAGGATAAACCGTGCTTTACTACTTAAGCAGGCTAGGTATCCCTGACAATCTTCCAGTGTTATATGGGATGCGAAACAATTAAACAAGGAGTTGGACAAAAATGCAAAGACGGGTTGAGGAGATTTTTTTTACACTCAAAAAACAAAATTGAAGAGCGGGTTCATTTGTAAAAAAGACATACATGCCTGATTTTAAAATCAGATCATCAATTAGTGGAGATACTTATTTTTCATTTATTGCAAGGTCTTTACTACTCATTCTCTTGTGCCAAAAATAATAAGACAATATTCCAGGAAGGATCCATATCGCCATTGTCAGCATCGTTGGGTCAAACTTGTCGGAAGCGGCAATGCCAGAATAAATAGCCCCTGTAAGGTCAAAAAACAAACCTGCATATGCCCATTCTTTTATTCTGTCTACATTGGGAACTAGAATAACAATGGATCCAATCAATTTTGCAATGCTGAGAAATTGTATAAAGTAAACAGGATAACCAAGAAAGTTATGCATTAGTTGAATCGCCTGTTGCGAAGGTTGAAGACCCCCGACAGATGAAAATATCATTAATCCTGCGAAAAGGAGGGTAGATATCCAGTAGGTAAGGTTTGTGGCTTTTGTTGTCATTGTGTTAGTTTGGTTTAAAAGAATAGGCTCCCATTTGTTTTTAAGTTTTTGATACCGGGTAAGAGCTATCGCAAAAATAACGATGCAGGTAACAATTGTGCGGGTGGCATCACGACAATCTCAGTGTGTAAATGCGGCAAAGTAAAAATGATGCGTGCATGTTCTAACTATGCTTATTCACGGGCGAATATCAAAAGTTAGATAAGGTACACTTGTACAACCAGTGTAAGCGAGTGAACCTTTAGGAGAAGATATTTAGCTATTTTTGAGTGTGATAGAAGTACTTATGAAAAGATCCTCTGCTTTACCAACAGGCATTATCAAAGTGAATAGTGAAGGCATGCATCGGCAGGATGATATGCTGGCGGCTGAAGAACCTTTGGAGATCCGCATCAGTTTTTTTGATTCAGGTAAGCGGTTGCAGAAAAGCATTTCTGTTACCATGCGAACCCCTGGTAATGACTTTGAACTCTCCACTGGTTTTTTGTTTACTGAAGGCATAATAAAGAGTGTTAACGACATCAACACAATCAAACATTGCAATGGGCTTCACGAGAATGTGGTGCGGATTGATTTAAAAGATGATGTTGAAGTTGAACTCAGCAGGCTTGAAAGAAATTTTTACACGACTTCCAGTTGTGGCGTATGCGGGAAATCTTCTCTGGAGGCGGTAAAAACAGTTCGACGGTATATAGCTTCAAATAATAATGATGCGCTCCGTTTTTCATCAGATATCATTTCTGGTTTTCCTGCTGTTTTAAGAGGCGGCCAAGCTATTTTTGACTCCACCGGTGGACTGCATGCGTGTGGTCTTTTTGACACTTGTGGCAAACTATTAATTACAAGAGAAGACGTTGGACGGCACAACGCACTTGACAAATTGATTGGCACCGTGCTCAATCAAACCGTAATATCTTTTGAAAGTAGTCTGCTGCTACTGAGCGGGAGAGCCAGTTTTGAATTGATTCAAAAAGCGTACATGGCAGGTATAAAAGTAGTTGCTGCTATCGGTGCTCCCTCCAGCCTCGCAGTTCGGATGGCTGAAGAATTTGGAATGACGCTTATCGGATTTTTAAAGGGCAGATCGTTCAATATCTACACCGGCGCAGAAAGAATAACTATGGCACCATTTGAAAAGTGGAGTCAATCGTAACTTCAATGATTATTTCAAAAAAATCCTCTAAAAGGCTGGTAATTATGGATGAAACAAATGCGCCTCAACCACATTCCGAGAATCCTGAAACGTTTACAGGCGAAATCAAAATTAAGGAGCCTTATACAGTAGCAGGTGGGGTAGAGGCTGTATACCA
>JALYZZ010000389.1 GCA_030948675.1 Bacteroidota bacterium
GCAAAAAGATAATATCGATGGCGGAAGCTTTTGATGTTGCAGCAGCTCCTCATTGTCCACTCGGCCCTATTGCGCTTGCAGCGTGTTTGCAAGTTGATGCTACTTGTCACAACGCCTTTATACAAGAACAAAGCCTTGGTATTCACTACAACAAGGGCAATGATTTACTTGATTATCTTACTGACAAAAGTGTGTTTGACTACGAAAACGGGTATGTAAAAATACCTGAAGGCCCGGGGTTGGGTATAGAAGTAAACGAAGATTATGTAAGACAAATGGCAGCCATAGGTCACAATTGGAGAAATCCTTTATGGAGACATGAAGACGGCAGTGTGGCCGAATGGTAAGATCTCGAATTGCTGAAAGGATTTAAACATCACTGGACCCAGAACTCTTCACCATAAACGTAAACTGTAGTGGAATATACCGTAGCGAAACCCCCTGCCGCGAAACCAACGCGAGTGCGATTTAACATGCTTGCCCTCATTTTTTGTAACGTCATTATCAACTACATGGACCGCAGTAATATTTCGGTCGCCGCATCAGCAATTGGCAAAGATCTGCAATTAACCTCTGTACAACTTGGGCTTATATTTTCCGCGTTTGGATGGACGTATGCTGCCCTTCAAATTCCGGGCGGTCTTTTAGTAGACCGCATCAGGCCAAGAATATTATATGCGCTCTGCCTTGTCGCATGGTCTATAGTTACACTTTTGCAAGGCGTTTTAAATGGTTTTGCCAATTTGTTTAGCCTGCGACTTGCCACCGGTGCTTTTGAAGCACCTTCATTTCCCATCAATAATCGTGTTGTTACCTCCTGGTTTCCTGATAAAGAAAGGGCTTCTGCGATTGCCACTTATACTTCCGGACAATTCATCGGACTTGCTTTTTTAACGCCTGTACTTACTACTGCAGTTCATTTTTTTACATGGCGAGGATTGTTCATTATTACAGGTTTTGTTGGAATTATTTGGGGAATTACGTGGTATCTTTTTTACCGTGATCCACTGGAACATCTCGCAGTAAACGAGGCAGAACTTGAGCATATAGAGAAGGGTGGGGGAATAATTAACCGGCCTAATTTCAATGGTAAGAAACAGCCTGGCAGTTTTAACCGGCAAAATTTTAAGGAGGTGTTTATCCATAGAAAACTGTGGGGCATTTATATTGGGCAGTTTTGTGCCACTTCTACCATGTGGTTTTTTCTAACCTGGTTTCCAACATACCTTGTCAAGTACCGCGGACTTGATTTTTTAAAATCAGGTTTTTTAGCGTCATTTCCGTTTTTAGCGGCTTTTGCCGGCATATTGCTTTCCGGCTTTCTTTCTGATTTTTTAATAAAAAAAGATATTTCAGTTAACGTTGCCCGAAAAACCCCCATTATAGTTGGTTTGATATTGTCTATTGCGATTGTTGGGGCTAATTACGTTAACAGTGCCGCTCTCATCATTCTGTTTATGACTATCGCTTTTTTTGGTAATGGCCTTGCTGCCATATCGTGGATCTTTGTGTCAACACTTGCGCCTACACATCTTATCGGCTTGACCGGTGGTGTATTTAATTTTATTGGAAATCTTTCTTCTGTCGTTGTTCCGCTAGTTATTGGTTTTTTAGTTACCGGTGGCAATTTTGCACCGGCACTGATTTTTATAGGAGTGTTGGCTTGTATTGGTGCGTGCGCCTATATTTTTTTGGTAGGTAAAGTAGAGCGAATTGAAGTTTTAACCCGCTAAGATCAGCTTGTACAGATAATTCTGCTTCATTTAATAACCTGGCAAATGCTTCTGTATGTTTGCAGGAATTTTTGGGTTTTCAAGATTTTTTAGCAAATGACACGACCAAGCAGGTTGACGACGGTAAAAAGGGTATTAATTGATTCAATCTACATTTCTATAATAGCTACATCCGTGGCCCTTATAGGTGCTGCAGCAGCACCATACATAATGCCAAAATTTTTTGATTGGCCTGCCTTTCTTGGCATAATGTACCCGTTCCTTTTGCTGCTTCACATGGCCCTATTTGTTTGTCTCATCGTTTTAAAGCGAAGCAAGAAACTTCTTCTTTTCTTGATGCCGCCTTTGATAACTACCAACATTTTCCTCAATTCATTTGGCCTCAACTACTTTCAGTCAGCAACACTAAAATCGGCAAATGCAATTAAATTTATGACGTACAATGTACACATGTTTGAAGCTGCAAATGATTTAGGTGAAAGTGTGGAGGCAAGCATGTTAGCATTAATAAAAAATGAAAAACCAGCTATCCTTTGTGTGCAGGATTTTAAATCGGGAAGGAATATCATTGACTCAATAAAATCCCTTGTTAACGCTACTCAATTCTATGATGGGCCAAACGATCTTAATGTGTTTCCTACAAAGTCTATAGCTACTTTTTCAACATATCCTATTGTTAATAGTGGATTTATTGTGTTGTCAACAACCTCCCTTGTTAATGAAGCGATCTTTACAGATATAAATACAAAT
>JALYZZ010000404.1 GCA_030948675.1 Bacteroidota bacterium
AATATACTCACCACAAACTTTATGAAAAGGATAGTTTTCTTTCTCAAACAAGACTACCTGGTGGCCCTCATCTGCACATTGAATGGCAAGAGAAAGACCTGCAAGGCCTCCTCCTATAAT
The DNA here is from genome assembly GCA_030948675.1 of Bacteroidota bacterium. GTDB lineage: Bacteria > Bacteroidota > Bacteroidia > Chitinophagales > Chitinophagaceae > Segetibacter. The sequence continues at coordinate 121 of JALYZZ010000404.1, forward strand.
CGCAACATCATATAGTCTGTCGTCAATCATGTGCAAATACCAGCAAATACCGAAAAGCCCATTTCCAGTGAATGTTTACTCCTGTAACATTTGCCTGCCGGCAGATGTTCATCCATTCATTCCTCGTAAAACCTCTTGCTACGCTTAACGGTGCATCATTTTTAACAAGATACGATTTTGAGAAGGCCTTCGTTAATAATTTGATGGCATAGTATGCGATAAAGTGACGCTGCAAATCGTTGATAAAAAAACCAAGTTTGCTATTTTCCTTCATCCATTGAAGCTGATACACCAGTTGCTGTTCAGTAAAGTGATGACAAAATAAGCTGGAAAAAATGATATCAGGCTTTGTTTCCAGCCTTGCGTCTCTGTAATCACTTGCCAACCACGTTGCTGCAGAAAAATCATGACTTCTACTTTTTGCCACATCGATACATGCTTCTTTAATATCAATGCCTATAGCCGTTAATCCAATCCCCTTTTTTATGCACCATTTGTTTATCGCTACCAGGTTGTCACCTCCTCCGCAACCAATTTCGCAAATAGAAATTTCCTTTTTTTCTCCTGCAAGTTGTCTAAACCCCTCCACTGTAATACGATGACCCCCCAGCCAGGTATTTATGAAATTCAATTCATTCATGTTCTGCCTGATATCAGCAAAAGGAATGAACTCCTCGTCTAATAGTTCGTTGCGGTATGATCGCTCTTTCAACCTCATGAACGGGAAGCAATGAATGTTTCCATGGTTAAACCAGGCCCAAAAGCCACACCAAAAACATTTGCAGGAGCGGTAGCTGTAGCATTCATAATTTCTTTCATTACAAACAGTATGGTTGGTGAAGACATATTGCCGTACTTGGATAACACTGATTTTGAGCAGGAAAGGTCTTCAACAGACAGTCCAAGCTTTGACTGTATCACTTCTAATATTTTGCGGCCTCCGGGGTGGATGCACCAATGAGTAATGTCACTTTGCACCATTCCTGCTTCGTCCAGCGCATTTTGAACCAAGCCGGCGATATCCTCCTGAATCAGTTGCGGTATATAGGCACTCAGTTTCATCAAAAAACCAGTGTTACAGATTTGCCACGACATGTCGTCGCGGCCTTTGTAAGCCACCTCAGCATAAAAACTGTTTAATTGCAGTGAATTTGGAGAAGACGTTGAATTTGAAAGAAGCAGCGCAGCGCTGCCGTCGCCAAATAGCAGGCTGCTTGAAGCATTATCTAAAGTGAAAGATTTTTGAAAATGTATAGTACACAGCTCGGTACAAACAATAACGACATTGGCATTGGGAGTAGTGTCGCAAATCATTTTTCCAATCTTCATAGCATGGATGGCTGCATAACATCCCATAAAGTTGACCGATGTTCTAAAAACTTTATTTGACAGTTGAAGGTCTTCGGTTATCTGCAGGTCAAGTCCCGGGGCGCTCATACCGGTGCAGCTAACAGTTATCAAATGCGTAATCTGTTTTGTATCGATGAAACCATCGATACAATCTTTAATAGCATTAACCGACAGCGCAAGCGCATGTGATTGAAAAAGATTCATCCTGCTGGTTAAGCAACGTTCTGCTCCACCTGCATCAATAAATTCCCACTCTTCTTCAGGTTTAACAAAATCGGGCAATACCGAATAGCGGTTTTGTATTTCACTTTGCTTGTATAAAAAAGCCAGTTTCCGTGCGTCATTTTCATTAAGCCGGTAGGCCCGCTGCATGAATTGTAGAATGTCTTGTTGCGGGTGACAATACTTTGGTAGCGCGGTTCCTATTGATATAATATTAGCCAAATTGTTGAAGCAGAATTATTGTTATAAAAGCAAGGCTTGTACAAGTACTCGCCAACCAATTCATTCGCATAGTATGCTTAAAATCCGCAAGGCTTTCATCCTGTAGAACCTTTAGAAACCATTGCACAAAATATACGATAACGGGTATGAAAAAGATTATTAGAACAATAAAAGGTTTGTAAAGTTCATGCGCTCTGTAATATGACCATAAAATGGCAAGCGCAATGATATACATTACCGAGCAGAAAATAAAGGTCCCTTTTTTGCCCATCAGCATACTGATGGTATTAATGTTGTCTTTTGCATCCGCTTCATGCTGGTACACTTGTGTAATGGGGTAAAAGCCCCCAATTAAAAAACCTGCGGCAAGCAAGCCTAACCAGGACATGTGATTGGTAAGATTTGCATCAGATCCATGATAAACCATAAAAAAAGTAAGGGAACCCTGGTTGAAGATAACCGTAAGGTAGCCAATGAAAGGGTACTGCTTTAACCTTATGCCGCGGTAGCTATACAAGCGGGAGCAGACGATATAAATGACTACACAACTAACAAACAAGTACGAAATAAACGTTGACAAAGCGACTGCCATCACATCTAAAATGATGGTTGCAAAAAATAATTGTCTGGTAGGGGCCAACGGCTTTTCTATTCCGCCTATACTTTCCTCGTCCCTGTCCATATAACTGTTATAACCATTACTGGCGGGGTATATAAACACATGAAGGATGACGAAAACCAGGACAGCCCTGGGGATATTTATAGTGTCAACCAAACTGAGTGCAAACCAAAAAACAGGCATTAAAAAATAAGAAAAAGGAAGACGAAGCAGTTGTATTGTAGAACGGTGAAGCAAAGGTGTGTTTTTGATTAAATATACTGCTAAATGGAGACCTTCTCAAAAGCCAGTTTCGCATTAGCTTTTACGACCGCATTCGATTACTATAAACGAAATAGCAGTACCTGTCAGTTTTGGCGAGGTAGTTCAAAAGACACTGCATTTGAAATGATTTACATTCTTATAAAAACACAAAAAAGGTGTATAAACTTTATTGCTTGTACACCTTTTTAAAAAAATGCTATGACTGGCTTGCACCTTTTGCACCACCGGCAATCATTCCACCTGTGTTTGTATCTGTGGAGTCAGACGCTTCATTTGCCCTTGCATTTACTCTTTCGTTATCACGGGTCGTTTCTGTATTCCCTCCGCTCACTTTATCCAGGATTACGTTCGGCTGAGGCTTGTTTGCCTGCTCAATTTCCTCCTTTGTAAAAGTTGTCCCTTGCACTGTAACTGTATCTCCGCTCAATTGCGAAGTATTAGTGCTTGATGAAGGATCAGAATTATTATCGTGTTGGCTACTAGATCGCTGGTTATTTTCAGACATAGTTTGCTTTTTTTAGTGAATAATAAATATTTAGTAAAAATTGTATGCCATCTTTTTTTACAAAGTGCGTTTTGAAGTAGCAGAACGCATAAGTGCTACTGATACTACCATTTAAAAAAAGCAGCAGTAAGATAAGAAGCAAAAGCATCCTGATACAACCAAACCAAATCCTTGTTATTTCCCGTTGCAAGAGGTGATGGTATGTGAAAGATTTTTCCCGGCTTATTCATCATTTCCATGTTACAGCTAATTCGTTTCGGACTACAGTTAATAGTAATGGTGCCGAGATAATTCATTTATTGATTGCGGCATAGATGAGCAAATCAAAAATAGCATGACGAACAGCACTTTTAATGACTGCTTATTGTAAATGCTTTAACCGCTTCATTATTAATTGCAGCAAGCAGTATCCTTTTCTTATTTGATGTAATAACTTTCAAATCTTTTACATCACCATCTATGATCAAACCAGACACTACAGGCGGCAATGGAGTAAAGTTTCCTTTGCCATTTCCATGCATAACCAGTCCATAAGAAGCATCATAACGACCTGCGCTTACCGTTGTCTGGTATTCGTTGCCGGCAAGTACCAGATCATCTTTTCCGTCTCCGTCTACATCAGAAAAAATTACCGCGTTAACCGGAGCTATTTGTGCTTCATTTGCAAACGGATGAAAGCTAAACTTTCCTTTGCCGTTATTCTCAAAATAGCCGCTTCGTGTTTCCTTACAATACAGTGTTACTGCACCTTCTTTCATTTCGGCCGTAAAAATTTCATCCATTGAGGCTTTGGCGTACGGCTCGTTGTGTTCAAACTTTTTCTTTATTAACGGCATTTGTACAACCCATTCATCTCTTGAAATGCCTGCCGACAATATATAGTTGCCTTCATTGTTTTTGATGTAATAGCAGAATACCGGTTCTACCATTCCATTGTTGTCAAAATCTTTAGCCACCAACTCAGCAGGTTGCTGTGGATTTATATGGTATGGCATATTTAAACCCTGGTTGCCGGCAATTATATCAAGGTCACCGTCATGATCAATATCTGCAATCGTAAGACTTCGCCAGAAACCAGGTAAATCCTGGAGTCCACTTTCGGAAGAAATTTCTTTTAAGGAAGCGCCGGTATTTTTAAAAATTCGAATAGGCGCCCAATCTGCGGCCACCACCAGGTCGGGCTTTCCGTCTTTGTCAATGTCCGTCCATAATGCAGCATTGATTAAACCAGCCTCCTCCAACTGAGGGCAAACTGCGCGAGTTACATCGGTAAATACTCCGTGGTCATTGCGAAGAATATAGCTTCTTACAGGTTGTGGAAAGGTGCCAAGCGAAACGCGTCCTCCAATAAAAATATCGTTATCGCCATCTCCATCCATGTCTGCGATGGCCAATGCTTTACCCGGCGTTCGAACAATCGTTGATATCGCTTTCTCATCTAATTTAAAATTTCCTTTGCCGTCATTAGTATACAAGCGAGGACGGTAAAAAGATGAACCAGGATCAAATTCTGTGCTGCCACTGACAACCAGCAAATCAGAGTCGCCATCCCCGTCGGCATCGAACAAGGCACTTTGCAGATCTTCTTGATTTTTTGTTCCCACATCCAGGTCCTTGCCTGAGAATGTACCATCTTGTTTTTGTAAAAATACTTTACCTGATTGCTTGAAGGCACCCCCAACAAAGAAGTCTTCACGACCGTCGCCATTTATATCTCCAACCGAGATAAAGGGTCCTTCCTGCGAGTATTTCTGTTGTATTAATGGTTGAAAAGCGTAATCCAAAAAGAAACTTTCCTGGTGATGAAAAAGTATATTCTCCTTATTGGTTACGTCGGTAAAGTTTGTAATGGTCGAACGAACCAATTGTTGTGCAGGAGGTCTCGCATCAATATAATTCACTTGCAAAATTGAATTGACCAGAGGATGAGTAATAACCTGGGTTTTACTGTCTGGCCATATTACAACGATTGAATCGACTTTTTTGTCGTTAAAACCGAAATGTAAGCGAGTGTCAACCGTTGACAAGTATCCTCGCACAGGGTATTGCTCCAACATTTGGGTCAATCCGTTGCAATAGGCTAATACTTTAGTACCGATGCCGTCCTTATTTACAGTATCACCATTTAACTGAAGTGTTACATAATTCAGATGACTTGTATTATCATCTTTTTTCTGAACATCATTTCGCATAATAAACGCATCCCCGTTAATGTTGTTTGTAACTATATCAAGATCTCCGTCATTATCCAAATCAACATAAGCGGCGCCGTTAGAAATAGATAATTTGTCTATTCCTGACTGTTCAGATACATCGTCGAAAGTAAAGTTTCCTTTGTTGCGGTATAAGTAGTTCCTCAACTTCACCTCGCCCAGCGACGACAAATGGTTCATAAAAGTTCTGCGTTGAATACTATCATTATCCGGGATGCCCGAGGCCATCACGGCATTGTGTCTATACTCGAGAAAATCAATGTTTGTAGGATCGCGGCCCAGGCCGTTTCCAATGTGTACATCTTTCCAACCATCATTATCAAGGTCTGCGATCAAGACACTCCAGCTCCAGTCTGTCTCTGCAATACCGGCCATTTCTCCAACTTCACTAAAAAAAGGTTGTTGTTGTCCATTAATAGTCCTTACCCCATTATTCAATTGAAGCATGTTGTGAATGTACTCCGGTTCGTAGCCTTTTTCCATCTCTAACTGGTGGCGCTGCTCGTTTAAAAAGGAATACATCATCTTTTTGCGTTCGTTGCTTTCAGGCTGCATATCAAGGGTAATGATATCTGCGTTACGATCATTGTTGATGTCGGCTGCATCGGTGCCCATGCTTGAATAACTCTGGTGCCTGATAGCCGTAGCGATTGAGTTGGTAAAAGTGCCATTCCTATTGTTAAGCCACAACAAATCATTTCGTACATAGTCGTTCGCGACATAGATATCAGGGTACCCGTCATTATTGAAATCGCTGACTGTAATGCCTAATCCATTGCCGTCTTCTACAATGTTTGCCTGTTTTGATACATCTTTAAATACCGGATGATTAGAGTTGATTATAGAACCCTCATTATGATATAGCTTATCACCTGCAACAGCATTACTATCTATCTTCTTATCACGAATATTATTTGGCTGCATGTCATTGAGGGTATGATTTAGTAAATACATGTCTAACCTGCCGTCGCCATCATAATCAAAAAAAGCAGCCTGGGTAGAGTAAGAGGTATCAGCCAGGCCATACTCTGCAGCTTCTTCCTTAAAAGTGAGATTGTGTTGATTGATGAATAGAAGGTTTTTTCTGCTGGCGGAGCTTGCCCTACCCGAAACACACACATAAATATCGGCCCAGCCATCGTTATTTATATCGATCACGCTTACCCCAGTACACCACGACTTTGTTGACACGTTTGCTTTGATCGTAACGTCTTCAAATGCAATGTTCCCCTTGTTAATGTATAGCTTCGAACTAACCTGATTTCCTGCAAAAAAAACATCCTTCAGCCCGTCACGATTAAAATCTCCCACCCCTACACCACCCCCCATGTAGGTGTATTCGTTTACAAACATGTTCACGCTATCATTTTCCGTGATGGTATTGTTAAAATTCACTCCCGTGTGAGAAGAGGGAAGCATAGTGAAATGCATGCCTGCTTTGTCTTCACGGGACTTGCACGAGAGGAGGGATGAAAAAGCTATAATAATGACAAACAGATACTTCATATAGTTATTGTTTTCGAAGCACAATACTTATTCAAATTGATGCATTGGCAACGGATGGTCATCAGAATGGTTAGCCTGGCTAATAAAAAAAAATTGCCGGAATGCTACATAAATAATAATGCGCAAGATAAAGAAGTAGTTACTGCTTTATCTCACGCATTGCACATGATTTTCTCCTTACTTATATCCCTCAGTCCTCAAGGTTTCATCGACCTGGTAAGGTTCAAGCTATCTATAAACCAATTATGGCACTTTTACGATACGGACGTTATCAATTGCTAAATTTACTGAATTCGCCGGAACTGCTTTTGCCTGGTCATTGGCTATAAGAAAACCAAGCGCTGTGCTGGGATAATCAGAAAATTTAGATGCAGCTGCACCAGTAGCATTATATGAGGTTTTATAAAATTCGTTACCCTTCCGAAATTCTGTTAAAGGTATCGTTACTGTCTGCCAACCAGTTGGTTGGTATTTACCTCCCGCAGATGTCTCCCATGGAGCATATCTGGCAGTATAACTAGTCCAGCCGTACCAGCCGCCAACAGATATCCACAGTTGTCCTGCAGTCCATGGAGTAACAACAAACATTTCAAATTTTAAAGCATAACCAGCGATAGATTGATTAGTATTGGCCACCCACGGCTCTTCGTTTAATTGAAGCAACCCCGGGTTTCCCTGTGAAGTAGGACCGGCATTAGCTGCCATAGGCGCTCCCTGTTGTAATACAGCTACACCACCAGTTGCACCCTGATACTTTTGCGCTGCGGTTGATGCATCTGCGTAACCACCTGTCCAACCTACAAAACCGGTATTGTCGGAATTATATTGATCATCAAAATTGCTGATATAGCCCGGCGAAGGATGGGTGATATAGGTAGCATAGGGGAGCGGTGAAGTCGTTGAACCTAAAACACCTGTCAGCTTTAAATAGTCTGCAGTAGTTACACCATTAGGCACATTTACAGTAAGTTGATTTACACTTATTGGTTTAAGGTTTGTTCCGACAATACCACCTGGAAACGTTACTTGTTTTACACCAACAAAGTTGGTTCCATTAAGAGTAATTGTTGTACCTGAAGCTCCATTTTCGTTGGAAACTGAGGTAATGGTCATAGGTGGTGGATATAAAAAGGAAGCAGTTCCAAACGTACAATAGACACGAATAGAATCCTTAGCCGGGTTACCCGGAGGAATAGCAGCGACTATCTGTGTAAATTCCTTATTTACAGAATAAGAAAGCGCCGTATCGGGGCTGGGTACAGGAAATGTAATTTTTTTAATACCCTGGAAATTTGACCCGGTGATTGTTACCATTGTTCCGCTGTTGTCAAATGCTATTGAAGTAATTACCGGCGGTGGAAGATATAGTTGGAATGCGTAAGTAACAGATCCATGATCTGTTACTACTCTGATTACGTCCGGAACGTTAGCTATTGTTGCCTTTGTTTGCGCTGAACGCGGAATGGCTACAATAATATTAGTGCTTGTGGTATATGATGGGTTGAAAGCAGCGGCGGTATCATTAAAATATACTGCCTGCAATCCTCCAAAGTTCGAACCCTGAATGACTATTAAAGTACCAGGTTGCGCAGCCGTAAAAAAGCTATCACGTTTAGTCGAGTCTACTACCCTAATACGGTCAATAACCGGGGTACCGCTGCCACCGGCATTTTCTTTCTTACAGCCGTATTGAACAAGCCCGGCTGCAATCACCAACAGAAATAATATTTGCTTACTCATATCGATATTTTGTTTGAAAACGACTATTACAATTACAGTAAAGTCTTTTAATTTTTTTTTGATGTTAATATGAAATCTTGCCAAAGTCGAACGCTACAGGTGGAGCAGCAAGGTTAGGTGCTATCTTCAGCTCAGTCTCGGGAAAAGGCAGATCAGCTTTATCGGCTGTGATCGTATAGTGTCGTTCTCCAACAGTCTCAGGAGATGTGGCATCATTGAAATATGTAACAAAAGGTTTACCACCGTTATACGTGATGCTGTAAAGACCTCTGTTTTGGTTGTTAAAGTATTGCAATGCAGCAGTTGGATTGAAATAAAACCATTGCTTCCAATCATACCAGGTGTGACCTTCAAATGCAAACTCAATTTTCTTCTCCTGGAAAATATCCGCATATGTGATAGAAGTCTTCGGGGCAACACCAGCACGGGTTCTAACAGCGTTATAATATTTCAACGCTTCGGCATCTGAAGTTTATGCGTTGTTACCTAAAAGAGCGTCGGCATAAATCAGATAAACATCAGCAAGCCGAAATATATAGGTATTTAAATTTATACTTTGTTGTGCACCTAATCCGCCATTATCTGCAGGGGAGCCAATCACATATTTTTTTACAAATGCATGGTCACTTCCATAGAAAGTACCACTGGTAACCGGAGAGGTTATCTTCTTCCCTGTAGCCGCATCTGTCGCTTGACCAAACAAAGTAGTATCAACACGCCATCCACCATTCGATACATTGATATCAGGATAATAATCGCCGGGTATAAATATGGTTGCATGCCGGCGAACAGAATCAGCCTTATTAGCAGGGTCCATGTAATAGCTTATTATGCTTGGTGAAGCTCCAAAAGAAGCGCCCCAACCATCACCAGTTTGGGTTATTTTGCTGTCGTAAGCTAAGTTTGCCTGCATATGATTTTGAGCAAAATACTGACCTGTTGGTATCCAGAGTAAGGAAAAAAGCGACTCTTGTGGTACCTTATTGCCACTGAAGTTAGCACTTGTGAACAAATCATAATAGTTTGGCATGAGACTAAGACCACTGTTATGACAAACATCCGCCGCATAAAACTTCGCGCTGTCTAACAGGGCCTGGTCACGAGATCCTGATTTTCCTAAACCGGCCTTTACTAGGTAAGCACGAGCCAGCATACCTTCTGCACTCCACTTCGTTACACGAGCAGGTTGTAGCGGTACGGCGGGCAAATGATTTTTTGCCCAGGTCAAATCGTTAATAATAAATTGCCACACATCCGACAAGTTATTTCTCGTAATACTTTTATCGTCTAACTGTTGTGAATTGTTATAAATAATAGGAACAGCGCCCCAGTTAAGAGCCAAAAAGTAGTATGCTGCCGCCCTCATAAAATAACACTCAGCCAGGCCCGAATTCTTTGCATTTTCACTTGCTCCGGCCGCTGCATTCTTAATATTATAGGCTATAACATTTGCGTTTGCAACTACTGACCAAAATGACTGATAAGCGCTTGGCAATGCCTGACTCGGGTCAGAACCAGTAACTGTAAAATTGAGATAAGAACCTCTGCCCAGATAATTGTCAGTGGTGCTATTGCCGCCAAGTATGTCTCCAATATATTGCAAAGGTGTGCCGTTATACCCTGCCCACGAACCATTATAGAGACCGCCGGTACCGCTTAATACATCGGCATCAGTTTGATAAAACGTGCCGGCAGTAGGCGCACCTAAGGGTGGTCTATTTAAATAATCCTTTTTACACGCCTGTATAGCAAACGCAAAGGATGTGATAATTGCTAAAATCTTTATATTTTGTTTCATTCTTTCAATTTTAATTTTCATCATTGTTTATTAGAAGTCTAATGAAAGACTAAATGTATAAGACCGTGTAGATGGGTATCTGCCCTCATCTAAACCTACGAGATTAATACCACTGTAGTTGTACATTCCAATTTCAGGATCATAGCCAGTATACTTTGTTATTGTAAATACATTCTGTACCTGGAAAGAAGCTAATGCACCTCTAAATACGTGAGTACGTGAAAGAATTGCCGAAGGCACTCTATAAGTTAAACGTACATTTTTTAGCTTTAGGTAAGAACCGTCTTCCACATTCCATTGAGATATCCTGTTATTACCATTTGCATCAACAAACAGATTTGGAATGTTATGACCAGGATTGGTGAGTGTGGCAGTTCCGGCATCTGCAGGGTTAGTGCTGCTGGGTACTGCGAAATTCATATCCCCCTGAAAGTGGTTTCCGTAAACCCCTCCACCCTGTGGCAAGGTTTCGTTTTGATACCTAACGAGGTTTAAAAGACTATTTCCGGAAACCCCGGTAAAGAACATATTTAAATTAAAAGCCTTATATTGTAAGGAGCTATTAAAATTGTAGGTAAACTTGGGCCAGGGATTACCAATGACGACTCTGTCTTTTTCAGTTACATATCCATCGCCATCTACATCTTTGTACTTAATATCACCTACCCATGAACCCCTAACAGGATCAATGATTAAAGGAGTTCCGACAGCTCCGGTTTGGATCGCATGCGTAGCAATGTCTTTATTATCCTTGAAAAGACCCTCAGCAATATAACCTGTAATCATACTAAGCGACTGGCCTTCAGTAATTAGAAATTGAGATTGAATATCGTTACTCCATGACCTGTAAGCGGTAATAATTGGTGACACCAGTTTGTCAACTCTATTCCTATCCATAGAGAAATTAACACCGGTCTTCCACTGGAAATCTTTTGTAGAAATATTTACTGTATTTACGTTTATCCCAAAACCTTTGTTTTGCATTGCACCATAGTTCACAATGGGCCAGCCTACTTGCCCGCCGTAACCACCCTGTAAATATCCGCCAAGGAATTGAGGACCTGTAGCAGGAAGAATAAGGTTAGATATTTTCTTTACATAGGCATCTGCAATAACTTCTACACGATTGTTAAACATGTGTAAGTCAAAACCTATGTTAGTGGCTTGATCCTGTTCCCACTTCAAATTTGGATTTGGGAAATTAGATGGAAGAAAACCTCCGCCCCAAACTGTTGCAGCTGGATACAATCTTGAATAAATAGCGCCACCTGATCCCGAGTTACCGGAAATACCGTACTCACCGCGT
>JALYZZ010000408.1 GCA_030948675.1 Bacteroidota bacterium
TAAGGAAGTGGTAACACAAGCAGACTTGCCTTACATTCTTTCAGATGTACTCGATAGTAATACAATTAAAGAAAAAGTACAGATAGAAAATTATGTGCTCACACATTCGAAAAATTTACGTCCTTCGGTAACATTGAAAGTTAGTATAGACGATGAAACTTTTGAAGAGCATGCTCAGGGCGACGGGCAATATGACGCCTTTATGAATGCCTTAAAAATAGTGTACAAACAAAAGGGACTTGAATTACCCCAGCTTACCGACTATGCAGTTCGGATTCCTCCCGGTGGTAAATCAGACGCGCTTTGCGAAACAATTATTTCATGGCTTTGCAGCGATGGCAAACATTTTAAAACACGTGGTCTTGATAGCGATCAGACGGTGGCTGCGATAAAGGCAACCCAAAAAATGTTGAACTTAATCTAAAATGGCACCGAGGCATCGAGGGAATGAGATGACAAGGCAACAAGAAGTCATTTAATACACTATGGCTGCAATAAATAGTTATAGAGATTTAATTGTGTGGCAGAAATCAATGACTCTTGTCACAGAAATTTACGCAGCTTCTCAAAATTTTCCTACGCAGGAAATGTATGGACTAACAAACCAATGCGGCGGAGTGTAGCTTCAATTTCCAGTAATATCGCAGAAGGTTATGGAAGAAATTCAACAGGAGATTATAAACGATTTTTACAAATAGCAGTAGGTTCATTATTCGAATTACAAACTCAGGTAGAAACTGCTTTTAATTTGAATTATTTTGCCAAAGATTTATTTCAGCATTTGGTTGAGATAACAAAAGAGTTAGACAGAATGCTGTTGTCTTTAATCAATAAAATTAAATAATCATAAAAATCGTGATGCCTCAAAGCCTTTATGCCTTGATGCCTCTTTTACCCAATGGCAAAAAAACACATACTAATCGTACCCGGAGACGGGATAGGACAGGAAGTAACGACAGTCGGCAAAAAGATTTTAGATAAAATAGCCGCAAAGTTTGGTCATGAATTTACTTATAATGAAGCGCTCATTGGCCATGTGGCTATTGAAGCAACAGGCAATCCGCTGCCTGATGAAACTTTAGAAAAAATGAGAAGTGCGGATGCGGTTTTATTCGGCGCCGTCGGACATCCCAAGTATGACAATGACCCTGGAGCGAAGGTCAGGCCTGAGCAGGGATTACTAAAGATGCGTAAAGAATTAGGCTTATACGCTAACCTGAGACCTATTAAATTATTTGATGAATTACTGAGCGCTTCCAGCATTAAGCCTGAAATATTGAAAGGAGCAGATATCTTGTTTTTTAGAGAACTTACCGGCGACATTTACTTTGGCGAAAAGGGCAGAAAAAATGGGGGCGACACAGCATTTGATGTGGCCGAATACAGCCGCTACGAGGTCGAAAGAATCGCACGACGTGCATTTGAAGCTGCTATGACGCGAAGAAAAAAGCTTTGCTCGGTTGATAAAGCCAATGTGCTCGAAACGAGCCGCCTCTGGCGTGAAGTGGTTCAAAAAGTTGCTTTAGAATACCCTGAAGTGGAGGTAGAGCACCAGTTTGTAGATACAACAGCAATGCTGCTAATAAAAGAGCCTCGTAGATTTGATGTAGTGGTAACTGCAAATCTTTTTGGCGACATTCTAACTGATGAAGCTTCTCAGATCGCTGGTTCTATGGGCATGCTGGCATCTGCTTCTATCGGAGATGGCACAGGAGTGTACGAACCCATTCATGGCTCTGCGCATGACATTACAGGCAAAGGAGTTGCTAACCCGCTTGCTTCTATACTTTCAGCGGCTTTGTTGCTTGATATTTCTTTTGGTATGAAAGCAGAGTCAGAAGCTGTTATCAATGCAGTCGCCAAGGTATTAAAAGCAGGATTTAGAACCGGAGACATTGCAGATTCGCAAACACCTGCAAGCAAAATTTTAGGTACTGCTGCTATCGGGGAAGAAGTGTTGAAAAATATTTAGAGACAGACGAATAAATTTTTTAATAGAAACTTGTAAGAAAGCTAAAACGATCTTAACCGACAAAGGGAAAAGTCGTCACATTCATCTATTCCAATCTCTCATAAAAAACAGAATTTATACTTTCAACAAAGTTTTTTAAAATTATTTTTTTTTGAATAGTATTGAAATTTAGATTTATATTTATACCGATTTTAACGCTTGTTTATCCATTTTAACAATAGTTGGATTTGCCACATGAAAACTTCCGCATATAGCTGCTTTACAACAGATATACTAATTATATTTATTAAAGTTTTCCTCTGTCAATAATCTTTCCTGCTGTTAATGCAAGAGGTTATCACTCGTTACAATTTTCATTTTTGATTTTCAAATCATCCGTGCTGATGTTTTTCAATTTCGATTGTAGTAATTTCTAACATCTATTAATTTAAGATAGTATGCTCAATAGGTTTTTAAAAGCCTTGAAGACATCTGACAGTCAATAAACCCATTAAATTTTTTATTTTCTTATTAAAACTAGACTCCTGCTATGAAGATTTCTTTACTTAAAAAACGTAGGGTTAATACCCACGAAGAAGCTTTTTATTTTCAACCAAGTAAATTAAAACTTCTTCTTTTTATTGCGCTTTCCTGTTTTTGCTTAAATGTGTTTGCTCAGCAAAGGATTACCGGTAGAATTACCTCCACTTCAAAAGACTCATTACTTGAAGGTGTGACTGTAATGGTTAAAGGCGGCACTGCTGCTACGCAAACCGATGCAAGAGGTAATTTTACGATTAATGCTCCTGCAAATGCTACTTTGGTTATCAGCAATGTGGGATATGCTAACCAGGAAGTAAAAGTTGGAAACCGTTCCTCTCTTAATATCCAGCTACAACCTTCTGCAGGTCAATTGACAGATGTAGTGGTGGTTGGTTACGGAGTACAGAAAAAAGTAACGGTTACAGGTTCCGTAGCTATGGTTAAAGGCACAGAGTTAGAAAAATCTCCAACAGTAAATTTATCTAATTCGCTTGCTGGCCGTTTACCTGGAATCACTGCTATTAATGGAAGTGGTGAACCGGGCTTTGATGGTTCCACTATTCGTATTCGCGGTACAAATACAACTGGTAATAGTTCAGCCTTAATCGTAATCGATGGAGTTCCTGACAGAGCAGGTGGCCTAGACCGCCTTAATCCTGCAGATATAGAAAGCATGTCTGTTTTAAAAGATGCTTCAGCTGCTATCTATGGTTCACGTGCTGCTAATGGAGTTATACTAATTACTACAAAACAAGGTAAATCCGGCAAACCATTAATTACTTACGATTTTAATAAAGGCTGGTCTCAACCTACAAGGATACCAAAAATGTCTGATGCAGTTGAGTATACGGAATTATTAAACGAGCAAACGCTTTTTAGTGCAGTGCCTGTAGACCAATGGACAGCGGCCTGGGATGCGTTTAAGAAAACTGGTTCTTACAAACGCACCGACAATAACGTAACCGTTAATGCTCCTTTTCAGCCAACTGACGTAGAGTTATATAAAAATGGGAAAGATCCCTGGGGGCACCCAAATACAAATTGGTATAAAGA
>JALYZZ010000436.1 GCA_030948675.1 Bacteroidota bacterium
CATATACACTCGTCGCACAATAAATCTTTTCAATACTAGCTCGTATGGCGCAAAACATTCAGGTTTCGGGCTCATGCCCAGACGATTTTTTAAATATTAGACAACTACTATTTTACAAGAATTTTCTTATTAACCACATTTTACTTTTACCCTTAAAAATTACATTCTCATGAATTTTAAATCGGTACCTATTGTTTTGATGTCTGTATTAAGCGGCGCTGTTTGTTCAGCCCAAAATAATTCCCCATCAGTAATGGAGGATTTCAAACCATCTGCTTTTAATCAGCCTTTTCAGGCATATCCACAGGTCAATTCGCAGGGCTATGCTCGTTTTCGGATACATGCGCCAAACGCTGATAGTGTTAGAGTAAGTTTGGGTCTGGGTGGCCAGGGAGGAACAAAGCTTATGAAAGCCGATAGCGGTTATTTTATTGGTACTACTGCAGGTCCAATGGATGAAGGTTTCCACTATTACCACATCAACGTTGACGGCGGCACCTTTAATGACCCCGGAACAGGGTTTTTCTATGGCTCGCAGCGTTGGGAAAGCGGTATAGAAATACCTGCTAAAGACCGGGACTTTTATATGCTAAAAGATGTTCCCCACGGACATATGCAGCAGGTACTGTTTCCTTCAAAAAGCTCTAATACATCTCGTCCTGCATTTGTTTACACTCCGCCAGGTTACGAAAAAGGCAACCAGAAATACCCTGTACTTTACCTGCAACATGGCTGGGGCGAAAATGAAACTTCATGGGGTGTTCAAGGCCGCGCTAACCTGATTATGGATAATATGATTGCAGAAGGCAGAATAAAGCCTTTTATCGTCGTAATGGCTTATGGTATGACCAATACCGGTGGTAGACCTGGTGCCGGTCCACGGCCTGCAGCAGCTGCAACGCCTGGCACGGCAACACCTGGCACCGCAACTGCTGGCGCTCCGGCTCCGGGTGGTGCAGCGCGTCCTGCTGGTAGTGCTGCCGGCGGCATGGCTGCCATGATTGCCAATAATGGCTTTCAGACCGTGTTGCTGGATGAACTGATACCATATGTAGACTCACATTTTCGTACCGTTGCTAAAAGAGATGGCCGCGCAATGGCCGGGCTTTCAATGGGAGGCGCGGAAACAAAAGTGATCACATTAGCTAAACCGGAAGTTTTTGGCTACTGGGGATTGTTGAGCGGTGGCAACTACACCCCGGCAGACCTGGAAGGCAAAATAAAACCGAAGCTCATGTTTATTAGCTATGGTAGCAAAGAGACAGGAGGAGCTAATGGGCTTCCTAAAGTTGAAGGGGATTTAAAAGCAGCAGGCTTTAATGCAGTAACTTATGTGTCTCAAGGTACAGCACACGAATTTCAGACCTGGAGAAGAAGCTTATACCAAATGGCACCACTTCTTTTTAAATAGTTAATTTGAAAAACAGGCAAGCAATATTTGCTTGCTTGTTTTTTCTTAAGCACCACAAAATGAAACAATTACTTTTCCTGCCTGCCTTATTATTATGGAGCATTGTAACATACACTCAAGGTGGGGTTAAAGAAGCCTCGAGAGGTTTTGATACAGTTCGTACCGGAGTAACTCATGAAAAAATTGATACCATCACTTATGCTTCAACAACTGTTGGAACGAACCGGAGAGCGTTGGTCTACACACCGCCTGTTTTTTTAAAACTAGAAATATCCGGCGTTGTATTTATTGCAAGGCATCGGTGGCGATGAAAAGCAATCGCTCAATGGTGACTCGCCGCATTCAATAGTTCCAGCTTTGCTAAAAAATCATTGAACAAGAGCGGGATATCTAAATGTGTATAAACCCTGATGTTGCGCCCTTTGGTATTAATAGCATATTCTCCTTTATCATTTATCAGCGGTGCCATTTTAGTACTATAGGTGCTTGATGAAGGGTCGGCTTCAAAAGAAGATTGCAGGGCGGTGAGTAAAACCAGGGGGCTATCACCCAAAATATATGTTTCTCCAATATTAAGGAATGGCATGATCCGCGACATAACACTTTCTAAGGCATTACACAGAAAAAGGCCAATGCGGCCTTGCGGCTTTACTTTCAGCAGCAATTGCGAATATGGAAAAAGAGCCTGCCTGTAAGCGTCGCGCGGCACTTGCCAGAAAGGTATTGCAGACCTGTTAAAAACTACTCGTGCCGCGGCAATATCAATATTAAGATTGTATTCGGGACTGGAATAATTTGGCGGCGGCATTGCAAGATCAGGGTACTCTGCACCACCAATCCATATTAACGTGAGCTTAGCTGCAATACGAGGATCGGTGAGAACAGCCGATGCAATCTCGGTAAGGCCGGCTCCGCAAAGCATGTACAAAGGCAGTTTAGTATCGGTACGCAATGCTTCACGAATAATAAAATTTACACCTTCGCTTTTTACCGGGGTGCTATCGTTGGGCATGGCCGTATTAGAGCCGTTAATAACGGTAACATCTTTACCAACACCGAGCAATGCTACTACTTCCCTTGCTTTGGCGCAGGCATTTTCGGCTTGTGTTTTTGAGGGATCAAAACCATCCCTGGCCTTGAGGTGTGAACCAACTATTGCCCGTACTTCTACTGACGGCGACAGCAGCAAATGAGTAAGCGCAAACAAACCATCGGGGTCGCCACTAAAATCATTGTCCATAATCACGCGCATCCGCGGCTGGATGCTGAATGTACTCGTAAGGCGTTGGCTCAGCGCTGGAAGCGTGTGTGTTATCAACGTCAATAAAAGCGCCCATAACTGTTTCTTCATAAGCTTCTGGTAGATTACAGGCTGCAATATATTCCTAATTATAAAATTGATGGCGGGTATGGATAGAGGAATGCCCTGTGATCTCCCGCACAATGGCAGCCTGTTATTGGTGTAGCGATCGTCAGCCTCCTCATTTTATAATTTTTGACAATTATACTGTGATCAATCCTGGAAATAAAAACTAGGCTATCTTCATGAAAACTGTCAAAGGGAAAATAATTGTAAACCGTCACTTACATCTACTTAATACACTGCAATATGAACGACAACATTGGTTTCGAAAGCGGATATTCTCAGGTTAATGGAATGGAGATGTATTACGAGATGTATGGACAAGGCAAACCACTTGTGCTGATCCACGGAGGAGGTTCAACAATACAAACATCTTTTGGAAGAATTATTCCATTGCTTGCAAAACACAGACAAATTGTAGCGGTAGAATTGCAGGCTCACGGACACACCGGCGACCGAAATACTGAGGTAAGTTTTGAACAGGACGCAGACGATATCGCAACCCTCTTAGATAATCTTACCATACCGAAA
>JALYZZ010000441.1 GCA_030948675.1 Bacteroidota bacterium
TGAGGAGGCAGTTAAAGTTGATAAATCGATGGCGAATACTGAGCTGACCTTAACCGAACATTTTGTTAGATATATTTTAAATAATTACAAAGGCGGTGAAATAAAACGGAAGGAAATGGAAAGGTTCGTTCCGTTTAAGAAAGCCGATGCGCTGTACCTCGCCGATTCTTTGCTTACCAAAAAACACAAAGACAACAAGTATTATGCAGACGTGAACCCGGCATACAAGTTATTAAAAGACCAGTTGCAAAAGTATTATGACATTGCAAAAAGGGGTGGCTGGCAACCTATAAATAGTATGCAAAAAATCATTAAAAAAGGAGCGTCGTCTCCTGAGGTTTTAGCAATTAAAAAGAGACTTGAAATCACAAGTGAAATGCCTGCAGGCGATACAACATTAGTCTTTAACGAACAACTTCAAGAGGCAGTAAAAGCATTCCAGGCAAGCCGCGGACTAACTCCAACAGGAACGGTGACCACATCGTTAATAAAAGAAATGAATGTGCCTGTGCAAAAAAGAATAGAACAAATACTAATCAATATGGGTAGAATGCGGTGGATGCTTACTCCCACTACCGGTAATTTGATTATGGTGAATATTCCTGAGTTTGTACTGCATGTGTATGAAGGAAAAAATAAGGCATTTAAAATGGATGTTGTTGTCGGTAAAGAAGGTCATAATACAACCATATTTACAGGTACTCTAAACCAGGTCGTCTTCAGTCCTTACTGGAACGTTACACCTAGCATTGTTAAAAACGAAATTCTTCCGGCAATGGCAAAAGATCCGGATTACTTGTCACGAAATAATATGGAAGAAGTTGCAGGTGGCGAAGATGGATTACCAGCTATCAGGCAACTGCCAGGTGATAAAAACTCTTTGGGTAAAGTGAAGTTTCTGTTTCCTAATAGCTTCGATATTTATTTTCATGACACTCCGGCTAAAAGTTTATTTAGCAGCGACAAAAGGGCTTTTAGCCATGGATGCATCAGGCTAAGCGATCCTTTTAAAATGGCTACTTATGTTTTAAGAAATCAAAAAGAGTGGACACCAGAAAAGATTGACGAGGCAATGAATAGTGGACAAGAGCAATTCGTAAAAGTTAAAAATCCTATCCCTGTGCTTATTACTTATTATACTGCCTGGGTCGATGAAAACGGCGTACTAAATTTTAGAGATGACATTTATGGTCATGACTCAACCCTAATACAAAAAATATTCACGAACTCAATGTAGTTACAATATATCATTCGCTTGGTAAATCAGACATATTATGATAGCCAAGACGTGCAGCTATGGAATGGCTACCGCCTTATTGGCGTTGATGGAAGCATAGTAGCACTGCCTAACAGCAAAAAGATAGGAGAAATATGGGGTATTTAAATGCAGAAAAGATGGCAAAGCTATTTGCATAGGCAGAACGCTCATGATGTATGATACCGTTAATCATATGACCCCTGAGGTTCATTAGATGCTATGGAAGAAACTGAAACGTCTATGCTCTGGAAAGCTTTGCCTGATGTGGCCGCCGTCTAGTCGCTTAAGATAATGACATAGTCAAATTGTAAAACAGTTTAATTTAATAAGATGTAATGTCGTCAGCAGTATTGGTAATACGTTTGGAGTTGAGTA
This sequence comes from Bacteroidota bacterium, assembly GCA_030948675.1. Classification (GTDB taxonomy): domain Bacteria; phylum Bacteroidota; class Bacteroidia; order Chitinophagales; family Chitinophagaceae; genus Segetibacter. Next base: position 1,634 of record JALYZZ010000441.1, read on the forward strand.
ATCTTAATATCTTTAAAATGAAAAAAGGTGATGGCACGTTACAATTCTATAGGTTTCATCTTTGGGATCAATACCTTGAACATAAGGAAATAAGCTGTGAGGTAACCAAGACCACAGTATAAAAACAAAATATAATAACCGGTCTCAATGTGTCCTAAACCTTTGTAATAATCAAAAAGAAGACCTGCCACTTTCGCTACCGCCATGCCGCCTAAACCGCCAGCCATACCGCCAAGGCCGATAACGGATGCTACAGAATTTTTAGGAAACATATCGGAGACAGTAGTAAAAAGATTGGCTGACCATGCCTGGTGTGCAGAAGCTGCAATGCCAATAATAATGATCGCATACCACATACCGTAACTGCCTGCTGCTTGTGATACCATTACAAGAAGGGGAAAGAAAGCATAGATCAGCATCGAAGTTTTTCTTGCCCTGACAATATCCCATCCTTTTGCCTTTACAAACCACATTGGTAACCATCCTCCAAAAATACTGGCTGCCCCGGCAAGTGTATACACAAAAGCGATAGGAAGGCTTACCTGCATACCCACGAGATGATACTGAGAATTTAAAAAGGCAGGTAACCAAAACAGGAAGAACCACCAAATGCCGTCGGTCAAAAACTTGCCAACTATAAAAGCCCAGGTTTGTTTGTAACCTAAAAGTTTGCTCCATGAAATCTCAGGTTGCAAAGCCTCTTCTTCATTTGCTGCTGGCTTTTCAATATCGCTGTGAATGTAGTCGAATTCAGCCTTTGAAAGACGCCTCTGTTTAGACGGAATGTCGTACCAGGTAAACCAAAAAATTAACCAGAGAAAGCCTATGGCACCAATAGCTATAAACGCAACTTTCCAGCTATAATTAATGGCCAGCCAGGGCACCAGCAGCGGAGCCAGGATTGCTCCCACATTTGTACCCGAGTTAAAGATACCGCCTGCAAAAGCGCGCTCTCTTTTTGGAAACCACTCAGCCACGGTTTTAAAAGCAGCAGGAAAGTTCCCGGCTTCAGTAATACCCAAAAACGCACGAAAGATGGCAAAACTTAATGTACCCGTAGCAAATGCGTGTAAAATAGAAGCAATGCTCCATAAGGT
>JALYZZ010000443.1 GCA_030948675.1 Bacteroidota bacterium
ATTCACACTCCGGTGGCTCCGGTGGCTCCTACCCATAAGCAACCCGCAAATATTAAGGCAGTACTGCAGCAAAATAGATACTGAAAGAGCCAATTGCCTTAAATAGCTAATCTTTCTAAAAACAGAGCTTTTTAGTTACTTGTATTTTGGCTATCGCTGCTTTTTAAATCTTTGTTTTTAATCCCGCCCTTTCTGCGCGCTATAACATTCTGTAGGCGACTTATAATGCCTGGTCGTGCACCCGTGCACCTAAGTACTTATCATCTTTTAAAGGTAGAACTGTTGTGTTAGCGGAGCTATTGTTTACGTTTATTTCAAGTATTACAATTTAATTAAAAACCAGCATAGCCGTCGAAACGGGGGTTAACAAAATTGTTTAGAATGCTGCCAAACCTAAAAGCAAGCCCAAACGAGGTGTAATAATTAAAGCTAGAGGCAAGCTGGCGTTTGCGGGTAAGTACTTCCTGCTCTGTGACGCCGCCCTTCACCAGGTTGATCTGGTTGTGAACGACACTAGCAGTTGCATGCACAAAAAAAGACAGGCCCCCACCTATTCTTACGTCTGCGTTGGCACTAAGCCCCATCGCATTTAATGCCCAATCTTTGAAATAATTACGGTAGTATACGCCCCCATTAAAAGTTCCCCACTTTTTGTTTAAGGTAATGGCTGCTGAAAACCGGTGACCATATACTGTTTCTCTTATTTTATAATAAATCGTAGTATCGTAATAATTATTGTTGTTTACATCTACTCCATATCTAAGCACAAAAAACCTGCTGTTCACCTCTTTGTAATCGTATACGTTATACTCAATAGCAGGGCTAAAAAACATTTTTCTTTTGTTATTATCAAACGTGCTGTTTGAAAAACTAGTCTGATACCCGTAGCTCCAGTGTGCGCTAAAAGATCTTACAAGATTATGATAAAACCTGTAATCAGTATTTTTTACCTTGTACTGAGTAGTGTTAGCGCCATTTTCGTAAGTATATACAGAGTTGCGAAGGTTTGCATTCAGGTAAAATTCTGCTTTCAGTTTGTTGGTTGTTCGGTTTGCAGATAAGTCTGAGCCAATCACGTTGTTTTTGTACACCCTTTCAGCATTATACTGTCCGCTTGCCGCCACTCTAAATACCCAGAAATTCCATTTGTCACGTTTATCGTTTTCATATGGTGGTCGTGCATTTACAGACTCTTCTTTCATAACCATTTTCACTTGTGAGGCATAAGGGGTTTTAGCTATTAGTGGAGAAAAGCCCAACATCAGATATCGTAATACAGTCTTTCGAACGTCTGAAGGTGTGGCGTTGGGAAGTGTGGTAAATAGAAGGGTATCTGAATAATTCTCGTACTGGTTTTGACCAAAAAAATCCATTTGATATTGAACTCCCCCGCTACCAGCGGCTTGCGCAGTTAACAGAACATGAACATCAGCAGTAGTCCTGTCTAAAACAAAATCAACAATATTTATTTCAGATTTAAAATAATTAAAGTCGCATCCCACGCGGCAATCAATATACACCTTTAATTTTCCGACAATTTCATTTTGAGCATTGGTTACTGATATTATCAATAATGACACTATTAAAGCAGTAATTTTCGACATAATCAGGTAGGTTACTTTGAGCGTTTGTTTAAAAAGTGCCAAAAGTAACTGAATAAAATTATCAGAATCTGATCAGGGCAGTGTTATCCAATTTTAAACGTTGAAACAAAGGTATACAACATCGAAAAGAACTATCCATTCTTTCATTCGTGACACACCCAACAAGGGCGAAAAAATGCTTTAGAGGAACAGATGAGACAAAAACATTACTTATATTTAAGGCAACTTAAATTTTGTGCAATGCGTTACCTGCTTTCTGCTACAGCTTTCATCATCACGTTATCTATAAATGCACAGAAAAGCGCATCTATAAGTTTTGAAAAATGGATCAGCCTGAAACAAGCCGGTTCACCTATCGTGTCACCTAATGGTCGCCATGTCGCTTTTACACAGACAACAACGGACTGGGCAAATAATATGTACGACGTAGAGATATGGTTATCGCAAGACGGCGGAGAGCCTTACCAGTTAACAAGAACTAATAAAAATACGAGTACTCAACCTCGGTTTACACCTGACAGTCGTTTCATTAGTTTTTTAGCTGACCGCGGAGATAAACCTCAGATTTACCTTATTCCCGTAACCGGTGGTGAAGCATTTCCAATTACAAAAGACGAAGATGGTGTAGGAAATTATGAATGGAGTCCGGGTGGAAAACAGATTGCATACCTCAAAGCCGAACCCGACAGCGCCCAGGACAAAACTATTAAAGAAAGATATGGCGCGTTCAGCGTAGAAAACGAAACCTTTAGGCAAAGTCATTTGTGGTTGGTGAATTTCAACTATGACTCTGTGCTACTTGCTGGTCAGCTTCCATGTTACAAAAACAAAAAAGATTCTACTAGCGGGAAATGTGTTGAATTACCAACAGCCAAACGGTTAACACATGGCAATTTTACTGTCAGTTCTTTTTCGTGGAACCCTGATGGCACTACTATAGCTTTTACCAAAGTTCCTGATCCATTGCTTCCGTCTGCTGTGCATGCAGATATAGCACTGGTTGACGTATCGACTGAACGCTTGACTTCACTTGTCAGTAATCCGTCTACCGATGCTTTTGGCAAATGGAGTCCAGACGGCAGGCAGTTTGTTTATACCAGCGCAGTTGGTGATTCAACTTCTTATTTCTATAAAAACAACCGGCTATTCGTGTATGATGTTGCGACAAAGTCTAGCCAGGAAATTGCACAGGGTTTCGACGAGGATAAAAATGTTTTAGACTGGAAGGCTTCAGGAATCTATTTCTTATCCTTACAAAAAACTAAAAGCAAATTGTTTCAGCTAGACCCGTTAAAGGGCAGTATTAATCCTGTTGACTTGAATATTGATGTTACCAGTTCTGCAGACTTTAGTAAAAATTCGGACGTAATAGCGGTGGCCGCAAGAAATTACACAGACCTGAACGAAATTTATGTTGGACGTATAAATCAACCTCTTAAAAAAATAACGAAATATACAGAGCAGTTAGCAGGATGGAACACCCCTTCTAATGAGATTATTCAATGGAAAAGTAAAGACGGAGCTATGGTTGAAGGAATCTTATTGAAGCCGCATGATTATGACCCCTCAAAGAAGTATCCTTTACTGGTTGTAATTCACGGCGGACCGACGGGTGTTGATAGACCTGAACCAGCGCCAACGTATGTATATCCTATTACGCAATGGTGTGAAAAAGGAGCGCTTGTATTGCGCGTTAATTATCGTGGTAGTGCTGGCTATGGGGAGAAGTTTCGCGCTTTAAATGTAAACAACCTGGGTGTAGGTGATATGTGGGATGTACTAAGCGGCGTTGAATACCTAAATAAAAAAGCCTTGATAGATACATCACGCATGGGATGTATGGGTTGGAGCCAGGGAGGATATATCTCGGCTTTTCTCACCACCCATACCAATATTTTCAAAGCAATCTCTGTTGGTGCCGGCATATCTAACTGGATCACCTATTATGTTTCAACTGACATAACTCCCTTTACCCGTCAGTATCTACAATCTACTCCATGGGCTAATTTAAGTATGTATCAGAAGACCTCTCCGATGACCACTATTAATAATGCCCGCACGCCGACACTTATTCAGCATGGTGAGCTTGATCGGCGGGTTCCAATATCCAATGCTTACGAGTTATACAGGGGTTTACAGGACAGGAATATCCCTTCTAAACTAGTAGTCTATAAAGGTTTCGGTCATGGCATTACAAAACCAAAAGAAAGACTGGCAGCAGTGTGGCACAACTGGCTATGGTTTAATCAATACGTATTTGGCGAAAAGGAAACAGCTATACCTACTGAGTAAAAATTAAACATTCACTATAAAATTAGCGGCATCTGAAGAGTAACTACTTTTTGCTCTAATTGTACTAGCCGGCAAAAATATATGAACATCCATGTTCCTGTGCCCTTCCTAAAGCCCAGACGCCGGAAGGAACAACCTGTATGCCTGGTAATAAACCAGATACCCATTCATTCTTAACTGTCGCTGCATCAGCTTTCATATTTGCTGCAACCACAGCACTGTTCACCGTTATGGCTGCATCACAGACCGCAAACATAACGCCGCTATCCTGCAACTCATTTATACCTATAGCCACCGGGCCGAATCCGGGTATCTTAAAATCGCCTGATTTGGGTTTCCAGAAAGGATTACGAACGGAGGCGGTTTTAGTAGCAGGATCATCAGCTTTAAAAAATTCTCCAAATTTGTACTTACTCCATATCCTGTCTTCAAAAGCATAGGGAATAGCATCGTGGCGCAACACAACTACTACACTGCTATCTTTCTCTTCGGTTCCGGTTGCCTGATTAGTCAGTAAGAAAACTCTTGGCCATGCAAAAGGCATCAGGTCGTACGGGCGGGTAGCATCAAAAACTACGCGGTGTTTTCCTTTAATACTATTAAACCATTCGTCAGCAGTACTTGGCTGGCCAGAGATAGAAGAGGCTGCCTTTATTGATGAGGGAATACTCAACATTCCAAGTGCTGCAGCACTGGCAGCAATGTTACCTAAAAACTCACGGCGGCGCGATTTCTGTTTTACCGGCTTCATAAATACTATTTTAATGAGAAAGAAAAACAAAATACACAAAAGGAAAGGCTTTTGCAATAGCTTTTTCTACCATCCATTCTTTTCTGCTTTCAAATGCATTCTGTCGTATCGCTTCTTCTATCTTTTTACTTGTAAATTTCTTTAAATCACGGATTGTATCTGAAAGTTGAAAACCATCCTTACTTCGGGCAATTAAATGAACCCTTTACTCATAATTATCCAGCCATTAATAATTAAACCTTTTTCCTGCTGACAATGCTTCAAACTATTTATAATAATGTCTTTGTACAAAGGTCTGCTTGATGCATCTATCCAATTTACTACAGTAAAAGTTATAAAATGAGTATATTGACTGTCTCCGAAACGATAACGGGTCGCTATAGTTTTTTTGAAATCAAGGTATAGGTAAAATTATTGGCAGACAACCTTATTTGTATCGGACGCAGTCCTACAGCCATTTTAAATTTAAGTGCCCTTCGGAACACTTAAACTAGCGTGGGAAGTGGATAAAATGAAGTAAGGATTACTTTTCAGCAATCTAGAAGAATGTTAATTTGCGGCGAACTAATAATGGAAGAGAAAATTATTCGATCCGCGTCGGCAGACATATTAAAGGTAATTTCAATAATTGCCGTAGTATTCATACATGGAGCTTTTTTGCTTCCTTCCTCACCATCTTACTTAAAATTATTCTACCCAGCTTTACGCTTTAGCGTTCCTGTTTTTATATTCTTATGGGCATTTTTCTGTGAAAAAGCGATACAAAGACGAAGTTTAAAATACTCTTACTTAGTAAAACGGTTCTTAAAGCTATTACTTCCTTTTACGTTTTGGTCTTTACTATACTTCTTAATTCTAGCAGACTTACATACTCTTTCTCTTGAGAAAGCAATAACAAAGCATTGGACCGGCTATGGGTTTGAGGGACAGTATTTTTTTATTATATTATTTCAACTGACCCTTTTGTTTAATTTCATACGAAAAATAGCCCTTGGTCTCAAAAGATATCCTGTTTTGATTGCGGTCTTTTCATTCGTTTTTTATTTTCTTATTGCTTATTCCAACTTGTTTACTTCTGCTACCATTATAAAATTAGGCGATCGGCCTTTTTTTTACTGGCTACCTTATGCGGTCTTAGGAGTTATTTATTCCTTTGAGAGCTTAAAAACAAAGGCCAATTTTCCAATCATTGTTGTATTCGTCCTGCCTGCTTTTATCTCGTTAGAGAAAGCATACTTCCACCCAAATAAGTTGAGTCCATATTTGATGCCAAGTGTTTTTATTGTATCCTTGATTTTAGTAACTACACTTCTACAAACAAGTATTGACATTACTTCTTTAAAGCCTTGGCTAAATAACTCGATTAATTTAGTTTCAAAAAATACTTTTGGTATCTTTTGTTTAAATCCCTTGGTAGTTATAACTCTTGGACGTATTTTTCAATCTTCAGCTTATATCTTTAATTTCCCTGGATGCTTCATTGTAATACCAATTTTTTCAACCTTACTGGTTTTATTAATTTGTTTAATTTTTATTTTTCTTCTCAAGCGAATAGGGCTAGGCATATTAGTTAAAACTTGAAAAATCTACTTAGTTAGATGAAGAGTATAATTATTTTTCATAGTTATGTCAACTCACTTTTTTAAATAAGAAGAGGCTTTATTCCGCTTTCGCCTTTGTTGGTGTTCTTCACCAACAAACACCCCTATGCATTGCAATGTGTTATAAGCTTTCATTCATCTGTTCCTTTTTCATTAAAACTGGCTGAAGAACACCTATACTCGTTAGCAAAGCTACATAAGCCAGCAACAACAGGATTAGCATGCATATAATCCAGCTTTTTCTCCGCTCGTTTAAGTGTTCCGAAGGACACTTAAATGGAAAAGAAAAACCAGGACTGTGTCTGGTAAATTTTTTACAAGTTCCAATTCTATTTTACCTTTAGTAGTTGTAGTATAATCTATCGTACTGCTATATTTATAATGCCACGTGTAATATACAATACACAACCTTTTTTGTCCCGGACACAGTCCTACAGCCATTTTAAATTTAAGTGCCCTTCGGAACACTTAAACTAGCGCCGGAGAATAGTTGTTGCAAAGTTTAATGACAACCAATCCCGAAAGCACATTGTACAACGGCTACAGCCCCGTTAAGAAGATCAACCAGCTCCGCAATACAAGCAGAACACTTCTTATGACCCTACTTCGCCAGCCGAAAACCCCATAATACAACCAACAAACTACCAGAGGTTCTGTACAACCGATGCTTCATCGTTGGCCTTTCAAGCCCGACGAAGCCTTATCTGTTGGCGGCAGGTGTTCGGCTTGTCGTTATAAAAGTCGGGTTGAATGAAATTTATTCGCCGAAAAGTTTATCAAGTTTTTTCCTAAGTTTTGTTTGAATATCGGTCCTATTGTAATCTTCCGATAAATCTTTATGGTCAATCATAGCTAATGTTTTACCATTTTCTTTGTCAAAGCTTGCAATGACATTAGTACTTCCGTCTTTTAATTTTGCTTTCCGAATATTATCAGATTTAGTTTTCACGAAAACAAGCTCAGATTCCCTGGTCATTTCCTCTTCTAACTTTTTTAATATAACATTTTTGGGTAGCTCTAAAGTCTTTTGTGCAGAGGTCGTAAATTTTTTCATTATCAATCATTTTTAAATTGTCAAGATTTAACTTTAGAATTTACTTAAAAGAAAATTAGAAGATATTTTTCTGATTGAATGCTTTGTTTGTTAAAAGGTTAAACTTGCCGCCAACGGGCAAGGTTATTGACTTTTACCAAAGAAGTCTATTGCGAAGGGCTGACTATGCTACTGTTGCAGGTGATAACACGCTGCAACGGCAGCGCTTCTAAAGAAGACTATCAACGGCAAAAAGATGAGTTTGAACACACTTATTTTTTTGTCGTGTACTCGAGGCTATATACGACGCCAACTCCAACTACCGATGAAACAATGTCGCAGCCAATTTCTATGGTTGATTGGTATTGAAAAAACCGAAGATGATTCCAGAAGGGGTGCCAACACAGGATTACAGTTAGCAGATACACAACATTATACTTGCTATGAAGTTGTATTTAGGAGCGCACATTGAACCTGCAACAATAAAGAAGAAACTACTCTAACTCGTTTGCAGGTACTTAAAATCATCATATCCAAACAAGTAATCTGCAATGTAACTAAGTACGTCCATCCCTATAAATGATAGTACTGCCACTCGGATCACTAAAACCCACCTAATAACCAAAATTGCCGTTGCCTCATAAATTATCCAATTGTTTTCGCTAATAATTCAGCTGATCCACAATGGCTACAATTAAAAGTTCTCTCGTTAAATCCTCTAATGGTCACTGGTTGTCAGCCTAAGCAGAAGCTCAAATTTGACTGGAGAGATGTTAGCGTCTGGTGGTCGTGGCATAATAAAAAAGCCTTCGATATCGACTACCCAAAGCATATTATTGAGCAATCAAATAAAGTTCCTAATGAGCGAACTCCCTATCATTTTTGGCATCCTTAAGGAGCCTATCAATTGCCGTCTTAACTAAGTCATTTAACGTTACATTTTTTGCTGCTGCAACAATAGCTGCTTTACGATGAAGATCCGATGGTATGCGAACATTAAATACACCTTTATAAGTTTTATCTGGATCTTTTCCAAGTTCTTTGCATGTTTCCAAGTAATCATCTACAGCTGCGTAAAACGCTTGCTTTAGCTCTTTAGCTGTTTCACCTTCAAAGCTTACCAAATCATTAATCCCAACAATCTTACCATAAAACAACTCTTCCTTGGCGTTAAAATTAACGTTGGCGATATAACCTTTATATTCTAAAATATCATTCATCTTTTATTTGCCCTCTTTCTTGCAATGTCTCAATGACTTGCTTAATTGCATAAGACTTCACAATAGCTGAAGGATGAGGTTTATGTAACGATAAAATATTCTTATCATTATCTACAAATTTCCTGCGAGACCCCCCTGTCTTTGTGTTTTTCATCTCTGTGTAACCGTAGGATGATAAAACCTTAACCAACTCATCCCATGTAAAATCCTTCGGTATAGATAGAAATCTACCTATAATTTTTGTTTGTTTCATTAAATACCAAATTTTCATTGTTAAGCTTTCTTCTCTTCATGTTGCTAAGTTTTTATTTACAGATATGTTGTTTTTGATTGCGATTTTTATAGTTGCCGCATGCAACTAAAATCCAGTTACAAAA
>JALYZZ010000450.1 GCA_030948675.1 Bacteroidota bacterium
TAGACATTGGCTTTGGCAAAGTCACAATTTTAGGGTTACCGGCATCATAATAATTCTCCCAGCCCAGCTTCATTAAATTTCGCATGGCAATGCCATCGGGTTTGTGAGCATGCCAGTAGTCATGAAAACGCCATATAGCCATCTTGTGTTTATTTAGTAAATTAATTTTGTACCTGAAAACATCGTCTTGCTGTAGCCAGTCAGTCTCATCCTGGTTATTATAAAACGTGTTTCATGAGCAATTATAAAATTACCTCCTGCCTTTATGGTTTTTTCAATTACCTCAATCGTTGGAAACATCGTAGTTACTATCCCGCTTACCTCTTGTTGCATACTGCCAGATCTTAATTGATCCACTGTCGTCGCAAACGGAGCCCCGGAAATTTCTTTTAAAATAATATCAATCACCTGCTCAATCGTATAACTACCTGCGATACCTCCACCCTCCCCTGCAAAAGTTAATTGCGGTGCGGCCGTTAACATCGCTGCACCTGTTAATGCTGTACAGTTTACCAGGAAGGCTCTTCTTCCGTAAAAATTGTTTTCGTTTTTTTCCTTAACCATAAACATTGTTGTTATTGACTTTGAAAATTGAGAAAGACGTCTCTTTTTAGCAATGTAGAAAAAAGAAGCATTGATACTGCGAGCAACAATTAATAACTAAATAAAAATGAGACTCTTGCACTTATAAGAAATAATGTCAATCTTGTAGAATTATCCGTTTTACAAAAGCTGCTTACCTAATTGAAGACCCTTCTTTTATTATTTCAATTTTTTCATTCACTAAACTTCTAATGTATGCCCTGGAAAGGAATTGTTGGGAAAAGCTTTTCCCTAACCGAGTTTGACAGCTACTGCCACACCATTCAATGGACCGCGTGGCGACCTTCTTTTATCGTTCTGCATAATACTGCTGTTCCTACCCTTGCAGATCGACCGGATGGTCTAAACCATGACCATATTCTTGGTTTGGAAAGCTTTTATAAAAATGAACAGAAATGGTTCGCAGGCCCTCACTTGTTCATCGATGACAAGCAAATTTGGGTATTTACCCCTTTAAATGTTTCCGGCACTCATTCACCTTCGTGGAATAAAGTGGCATTAGGAATCGAAATGTTGGGAGATTACGAAAAAGAACCTTTTAATGCAGGCAGGGGCCTAAACGTTAGAAACAATGCAGTCGCGGCTATAGCCACACTATCGGCAATACTTGGCCTTGCTCCTGAAAGTATGAAAATTCATAGGGAAGATCCACTAACTACTCACGCTTGCCCCGGAAAAAACGTTCGCAAGCTAGAGGTCATACAGGAAGTAACTGACCTTATGATAAAACGGCATGCCGGAGAACATCCTATTAAACCCGTTCCTTAAAACACAGGCAGAAGTTTTAAGAAAGGGTCGTTACCAGTTCTGTGATCTGCTAAACCTGCTTGTCCTCTTTATCTATTTTTTTAGCGATAAATCTGTGCTTACTGCTCCCCAAATATAATAGTGCGTCAAGCTGCTTATCAGCGGCTTGACCCTAATATTCATTTTGTAGCTGAATAGCCGGTATCAGACATCTGCGATAAGAATCGAGTTTTGGATGACGATTATCGCTTTAAGCACAGATCTTGCAATAGGTATCAGCAAAAAAACAATTTGCAAAAAGATTATTTAAATGCTCGCCAAATAGCCGCTTCTATGACTGCCAGATTTTTAGTTTTACCGGCAATATTATTGTTGCTGCTTGGCTGCAATACAAAAAATTCTAACACTGCCGGTAACGACTCCACCGGCAATGCATCCAGAAACGATACCTCGTTAAGTACAGGGTCTGATACAGGCATACATAGCAGCCCTTCCATTAAAAACGATAGTTCATTGTTAGCTTTATCAAACAGTATTTTACTATTGATAAAGAAGCAGGAACTTTCAAAACTTTCTTCTTTTATTCATCCGCAGCTTGGCATTCGTTTTTCACCATACGGTGTGGTTGACACAGTTAAGAACCAGCGATTATCGAAAGAAGCATTTACCAATTTAATAACTAATAAAAAGGCTATTAATTGGGGAACATCCGCGGGCACCGGCGAACCTATTACCAGTAACCTAAAAGACTATTTTAAAAAGTTTGTGTATGATGCAGACTTTGTCAATGCAGAACAAAAGTCGGTCAATAAGATCGTTGGCAGAGACTCCTTGTCTGGCAATATCGCATCAGTTTACGCTGATTGCAACTACACTCAGTTTTATTTTTCAGGCTTCAATAAAAAGTATGAAGGGATGGATTGGAAGTCTTTAGTGCTTGTTTTTAATCGAATAAATGGGCAGCCTTTCCTCGTTGCCATTGTACATGATCAATGGAAAGGATAAGATGATTTATTTATTAATTAAGATCATTTAAACCCAAACATTAACGGGAACAGAAAAGTTACGATTACTGCCCATACTGCATATACCGGCAAGTAAACTGCGATTGCTTTTCCAACGTGTGCAATGTCGGCTTTCTTTGTAAGGACTTTATATAGTGCAGAGACTATCAACAAAAGGTTTATCCAAATCAACACCTCGCCACCAAGCACTGCAGCACGGTTAGGGGT
>JALYZZ010000460.1 GCA_030948675.1 Bacteroidota bacterium
GATATAATCAGTGCAGTTGAATTGTACCTAAACTGGCGTTGTTTCTTTTAATTAATTTTTTTACTTTTTCCATTTTTGCATCAATTCCCATTTTTATTGGTGCTACGGCCGCATTTACTTCTACATCTGGCAACACCCCGTGTCCGTCTTTTGGAAGCTGTGCATTTAATACCATCCTATACAACGGTAACGTTACTCTTAAGCCTGTCTCCGGTAACACGATAGTAGGTAAGAACATAGCCGAATTACCGTATGCACCACCGCCTGTTTCTTCACCAACTATCGTAACGTTATTTTGCCCTTTTAACTTGCCCGCAACCAAAGCAGCGGCTGAAAAAGTGTAGCCGCCGGTTAGTACGTATAATTTGCCGTCAAAATGATTTCTTTTCTTCGGTTTAAAACGGTGATTTTCGAAATACCTAAAATGGATCCTGCCATCATCATATTTTCTTCCCGAAATATGCATGCTTAACCAATAAATAAACCAGGGTTTGATGTACTTTTTATATGGGAAATCGCGGGTGTAAGCAGCAACGGTATCTGCTACGCGAAAAGGCTGTTTTATAAGATATTGAGTTAGCTTGGTAGACGAAAGAACACTTCCGCCAGAATTTAATCGCAGGTCAAGAACTACGTTCTGCATGTGTTTCTGTTTGATTTGCTTAAAGCTCTTCCTGAAAAACCGATTTAATTTACCCTCACTAAAAGTATTGACAGATAAGAAAGCCGTATGAAGACTAGAGTCTAATTGAAGACTTCGACTGTTTAGTAATTGTTGTATTCTTCTTTGTTTTTTAATGCCTTCAAGGGGTAATCGCTCTCGCTGTCTATTTGTATCGGCTTTCGCCTCAAAGCTTCTAAGTTTTATTTCTTTTTGCTTGCCCAGGCTATCAAGGTATTTGAGCAGAAAGACACTGTCTGATCCAAAAGCATTTCTGTAATAGCCGGGAAAATTGAAGCTAATCAGTTGATACTTAAAGTTGCTGGAGTATCCATCAGTGCCTATCAACATGCAAATACTATCTAGAATTTGTGTTGTACTAAAATTATTAATGCTTGTAATGAGAGTACCACGTTTGATAGTAGAATCGTTTCGTCGTGCATTTGCAACTACTACCGCGGTATCTCGCCAAACTTTTAAAGAAAGTGGGAAGAGAGGTGTTTTGTGTGTGCTATAATACCTGGAATATCTTTGTGAAGACCTTACAGTTGTATGCCCACAATGGATTTTGTCTATAACCCACGAAACTTTATTTCGAAACTGATGCTCTGTAAGAGAATCTTTAAGAGAGGATAGCATTTCTGAAAAATAACCGTCAACAGAGTCCTTTGTTGCGTACCAATACAAACCCGGATGATTACTTTTTAAAACCTTTTGAAGTATTATAAAATCTTCAGTAAGTTGTTTGGAGCTGTATTTTTGATTGGGATCGTAAGAAGCTTTCCTGGCAATATTGCACGAAACACAAATAAAAATAGCCGCCAGGTAACAAAGGCTTTTCTTTTTCACTGCTGCAAGATACTACCTCTTGTAAAGTAAGACCTTTAATATGGTTATAAAATATGGAGACCGGAATGCTAAAAATCGGCCCAAAAATCACCCTTGGTGACAATCCACAGCTTAGAAACATTTTTTATTCGTCCATTATGCCGCTTCAATATTTAAACGCATTCCACCCTTGCGCAGTTAGCAGATGTGTGCTGCCACCTTTGGTGGTAATATGCACACCCTCTTCAATATCGGTAATGTAACCAATAACACTAATCTGCTCATTTAAAACCAACTTATCGTAATCACTTTGAGCTACAGTAAAAACAAGTTCGTAATCTTCGCCTCCGCTCAATGCACACGCAGTTGGGTCTAATTCGAGCTTATAAGCGTATTGGCGTGCGTGGTCATTTACAGGCAACTTGTCTTCGTATATCATACAGCCAACATTGCTTTGCTTGCAAATATGCAAAGCCTCGCTGCTAAGTCCGTCACTAACGTCCATCATGCTTGTTGGTAAAATGCCTGACTGTTCAAAAAACTCAATAATATCTTTTCTGGCTTCTGGTTTTAATAACCGGCCGACTATATACTGTTCATTCTCCAGGTCAGGTTGTATTTCCGGATTTTCCAGGTAGATTTTTTTCTCCCGCTCCAGCAACGTTAAGCCTAAAAAAGCGCTTCCAAGATCGCCGGATACGCAAAGCAAATCGCCTTTTTTTGCACCGCTTCGTTTCACAATTTTTTCGGGAACAACTTCTCCTAATGCAGTTACGCTAATTACAAATCCTTTTTGAGAAGAGGTAGTGTCACCACCGATAAGATCTACTCCATACTTTTCACATGCAGCATATACACCTTCGTAAAAATCGTCTAATGCCTCTACACTAAAGCGGTTACTAAAAGCAATGTTTAATGTGATGTGTGTAGGGGTAGCGTTCATGGCATATACATCACTTACATTTACAACAACACTCTTATAGCCAAGATGCTTCAGCGGGGAATACATAAGATCAAAGTGAATACCTTCAACAAGCATGTCGGAAGTGATGACTGTTTGTTTGCCAAAATGATCGATTACCGCTGCGTCGTCTCCAATACTTAAAATGGTTGAAGCATTCTGGATCTCAAAATTTTTTGTCAGATGTTCAATTAACCCAAACTCTCCCAGCGACGCTATTTCAGTTCTGTTATTCATAAAAAGGGGATGTTTTTACAATCAGCTATTGCTTGTTTCGGGGTTCCATTTGCCATTCATTGCTAATAGAAGATCGTTGTGTATTTTACCGTTGGTGGCAAGTAGTTGTGGTTGATAGGGAGAATAATAATTTCCTGCAAAATCGGTCGCTTTACCCCCAGCTTCTTCCAGTATCAAAAATCCTGCGGCGCTATCCCAGGCGTTCAATTTATGTTCGTAAAAACCATCGAAACGGCCTGCGGCAACCCAACATAAGTCAATTGCCGCACTGCCTAATCTCCTTACTGGAATATTATTACGAATTAATTTTTCAAACACCTGCAACGGCCCGTTGGGCGTATCAAGATAGGAGTAAGGAAAGCCGGTTACCAGGCAACTTCTCAGCAGATCCGATTTATCGCTTACTTTTATTTTCTTGTCGTTCAATGTAGCTCCAAGACCTCTCTCTGAAAAGAAGAATTCATTGATAAAAGGATTATAGACCGCTCCGAAGATCATTTTACCATCTTTCTCAATACCGATGCTAACGCAGCAAATGGGGATACCGTTTGCGAAATTTACAGTTCCATCTATCGGATCAATAATCCATTTGACATTACTGTCCATTTTCAAATCGCCGGCCTCTTCACTTAATATATAATGGTCAGGAAAGCTTTCCCTGATGACTCTAAAAATCGCATCTTCCGATTCTTTATCTGCCTGTGTAACCAAATCATTAATATTAGATTTGCTACTTACCGTAAAACTTCCATTAAAATATTGTTGTAGAATTTTTGAACCGGCAAGAGTGGCTTTGATAAGTGTTTCCTTAAGCATTTGCAAATATACTACGTACTCTTTTATGCTAAATTGTAATGTAGAACAATTGCTGTTTGGGTTTTAGATGTTCTTTTTTTTGCCAATAGTGCCAGCAAATTTTTTTTCTTTTGGTAACTTATTTTTTTTGTCGCAGAAAGGAAATTGAAAGTTTTCATTTTTGCTGATTGACTTAAAAACTCGTAATTCGTGCTTATAAAATAATCCCCCCACCTTCTGCAGTTATCTATTATTATAGTAAATTATAACGTTAAGTATTTTCTTGAGCATTGTTTGTGTTCACTGTATGCAGCAATTGGATCAATACAGACAGAGGTATGGGTAGTAGATAATGCATCGACAGATGGCAGCATCAACTATTTACAGTCAAAATATTCAGACACAAAGTTCATTCGTAACGAGTCAAATGTAGGCTTTGCAAAGGCAAACAATCAGGCGCTGCAGTATTGCACCGGCAAGTACGTTTTATTTTTAAACCCTGACACCATTATTCCCGAAGACTGCCTTACCAGCTGCCTTTCATTTATTGACGCTGCAAATGGAGTTGGGGCTCTAGGAGTAAGAATGATAGATGGCAGTGGAAATTTTTTGCCCGAAAGCAAACGTTCTTTTCCTTCTCCGCTCACATCTTTTTATAAGCTTGCCGGGTTAGGCCGTTTATTTCCTGGTTCTAAAATTTTCTCCCGATACGCACTCGGGTACCTGAGCGAACATCAAAATCACGAAGTAGATGTATTATCAGGAGCTTTTTTCCTGGGGCGAAAAGATGTGCTGGTAAAGCTGGGCGGGTTTGATGAAAAATTTTTTATGTATGGAGAAGATATAGACCTGAGCTTTCGGCTGCAGAAATCAGGACTTAAAAACATCTACTTCAGCGGCACGACGATCATTCATTTCAAGGGAGAAAGTACCCGTAAAGGAAGCTTAAATTATGTAAGGATGTTTTACCAGGCGATGAGCATTTTCGTAAAAAGGCATTATACCGGTAATCTATCTCGTGTTTTTGTCTTTTTAATACAGACAGCAATTTGGCTGAGAGCAGCTGTTTCAGGTATTGTGAGACTTGTTTTAAGATTGGGAATGCCGCTGGTTGACACACTCACCATCTATGCAGCTTTTGCCATGGTAAATTATAGTTGGGTAAGATGGGTTCGTGGAGGAGTTGGATTTATTAAACCATTGGTCGATGTCTCTCTGCCTGGTTTTACGCTTGTATTTCTGTTAACGGCTACTCTTGCTGGCATTTATGATAAAAAATATAGGCCTTCCAAAGCTTTTTATGCTGCTTTTATTGCTGTTATCGTAAACCTTGCTGCCTACTCATTGCTTCCGGAAAGATTCCGTTTTTCGCGCGGTGTTGTTTTGTTTGGCGGTGTTACTGCCTTACTGCTAATCACTTTTATCAGGTGGGTGCTGATTACAACAAAATCTGTAGAAGACAGCAATGATTACAACAAGCCAGCGCAAAAAGTGGTTGTGGGTAGTGAGGTAGAATTTAAGCAGGTAAAAACACTATTTGAACACGAAAGCCTGGGTGAACTGATCATTGGAAGGGTAGACGTTGGTGGGCACGAGTCTGGTGCGCTTGGTACTCTCGAAGATTTAATTGAAATCATAAGAAGTATGCGACTAAGAGAGGTAATTTTTTGCCAAGGTACAATTAGTTATAAAACAATTATAGACCACCTGCAAACCCTGCCCAGGCAAATCGCTGTGCGTTTCTATTCAGCAAATGCGCTTAGTGTTATTGGCAGTGATTCGAAAAATGCATCAGGAGAATACCTTGCTTTATCAGAGCCTTTTTTAATTGATAATAGTTACCAAAGAAGGATGAAGCATATTGTTGATATTTTCGTCGCAACGCTCGTGTTAATAACGTTTCCTGTTCACCTGGTTTTTGCGGGACCACGAATTGTTCTTAATGCCTTTTGGGTTTTTATCGGATCAAAAACATGGATTAGTTATAGCCACAACAACAGTAGTCTTCCTGCTCTCGACAGCGGTGTTTTATCTGTTACAGGTCATCCTGTCTCGGCCCCCACTACATTAAGCTACGATGCAATCTGCAGGCTTGATTATTTGTACGCAAAAAATTATGATTGGAAGGAAGATTTGAAATTGATAGTAAAAAACTACAGGCGGCTTGGCCAAAGGTACAAACGCCCGTAAGCTCTTTGAAGCAGTGATACAAACATTTCCTTTTCTTTTATTGTAGTTTCGTTTTTTGTTTTTTTAACGCAATTTAAGAAGGTAAGCTAAACGAATTAAATAACTGAGACGTTGGGAGATATGCACGAACTAGCCAAACGTTTTGTGATGTACTTGCTGAAAGCAATTTATTAAATGTATGGCCCCTATGGGAAGTTGGATGGCTGGAGGCATTTTCAAGCTTTTTAAAAGGCTGGTGCAACATTGCAAAGCTTTTTAAAGGTTAGGTCGTCACGAAATAATAAAATTGGTTAACTAAAAAGACACGAATGATTTCTGCCCTGTTGAAAGGATTAGCGCTCGGCTTAATGATTAGTATTTCAGTAGGCCCCGTTATTTTTTCAATCATCAAGCAGAGTTTAAACCACGGGCACAAAGGAGGTTTCGCGTTTATTGCCGGTGTTTCTGCAAGCGACATTACCATAGTTGTTATTAGTAACCTGTTTACACAAATGTTTGACAACTTGCTCGATTACAAAGTGCCAATTGGTATTGGTGGCAGTAGTTTGTTGATCGCCCTGGGTATCTATATCACCTTTTTTAAAAGAATAAAAGTAAATGCAGCGGGATTACAGGTGATTGAGATGGAAACCCGGCACTACGTCAAGATTTTCTTGTCCGGCTATTTTATGAATATCCTTAATCCAAGCGTTATTGGTTTTTGGTTGCTTACTTCTACATCCCTGTTGGTCCATACACAAAACTACCGGCTGGTGGTTTATGTCACGTGCCTGGCTATTGTTGCCAGCTTCGATTTTTTAAAAGTGATACTTGCAGGTAGAATACGTAGCAAGCTTACACCTCATAACATCCATATTATTAATCGGGTGAGTGGATTAATATTGATTGCTTTTGGCATCGCGCTGATGTGGGGCATCCTTGCCCTGGGCGATAAGCTGCAGGATATAAGTTTTTAAAAAAATAGCAGGAGGATTAGGGGATGCAGATCTTGTAAACAGAAGGGTCCATTGTTGCTTGCTAGTGAGAAGAAAACATGAAATGATTTATTGAAGGTACTCTGCTATAATGTATAGAACGCTATCTTGCCGCATATTTTTACATGACTGTTAAAGACCTTTTCACACGATTTTTTGCCAAAATACTTAAGTGGTTTTTGTGGGCGTTTTTTTGGTCAAACGTATATTTGCTCATCTGCAAATGGATCATGCCTGCTGTAACACTTACGCAAATAGGCAGCCTAATTACTGGACATGGTTTAAAACGTGATTATGTATCTGATGATGAGATAGCGCCGGCGGCGAGACTAGCGGCAATGGCTAGTGAAGACCAATTGTTTCCTGATCACGGCGGATTTGACTGGAAATCAATTGAAAAAAGCCTGCAAAACAAACCGGGAAAAAGAAAAAAACTGGCAGGAGCGGGTGCAAGTACAATTAGCCAGCAGGTAGCAAAGAACGTTTTTTTATGGCAAGGCAGTGGTATTAGCCGGTATATCAGAAAAGTGCCGGAAATGTATTACACCAAGATGATAGAGTGGGTATGGGGCAAAAAAAGAATCTTAGAAGTATACCTGAATGTGGCGGAGATGGGCGACGGCATCTTTGGCATTGAAGCGGCTTCTGAAAGCTATTTTGGAAAAGAGGCAATTAAACTCAGCCGCCCTGAAGCTGCAATGATTATATCTTGCTTGCCTAGTCCAAAACGATTTACTGTAAAACCAATGAGCCGGTGGGTAGCCTGGAAGTATCCACGAGTGCTGGGGCAAATGAGGGTAATAGAAGAAGACCCTGACGTAAGAAACCTTGTATATAATACGCATGCACCCTAAAGGCTGGCTAAGGTGCAACTAACTCTCTAATCCATTTAATTGCGCCTTCAATCCGTTCATGACTAGTCCCTTTTACCTCTACCCATGGAACAGACTGGTTAACTAAAATGTCTTTATAAATGTGATACAACTCTTCCCGTGACTGCAGGTCGGGATATTCCCGCAATTTATCTTTTATCCAAGGCAAGTCAATATTGCACAACAGATAAAGGTCGCAGCTGCTTTCGACTATTTTGTCGAGTATAAACTGGTGACACTTGCCAAAAACATACTCACACCAGACCTTCATTACATACATATCGGTGTCAGCAAAAAGAAAGGGTTTAGGTGTTTTTCTTCCATTCCTCTGCCAATGTTCAACAGCCTTTGCCGCATATGCCTCTTCTAACGCAACCTGTCCTTTTGCTATCTTAAGCAAATCATCAAAAGTGTAATTAGTGCCGTGCTTTAACAAGTATTCCCTTGCGTATTCAGGACACCATACTGCATCAAAATGCGCAGCAAGGCAACTACATAAAGTGCTTTTGCCTGTGCTTTCTGGCCCTATTGCCACTACCTTGCTAATCTCTTGCATACTTTGCTTTTTTGTGCCACGATACCAATCCAACAACGGCCATTACCAACAACACCACAAACTGGAAACTTGTAAAAACATACCCTTTTATAAAATATAGCGGAATTGATGCTGTGTTTGTAATGATCCACCAGATCCAGCTTTCTACTTTTTTACGTGCCATTAACAACATGCCTGTATATGCAGATGCAGAGGCAAATGCGTCAGCAACCGGGATGGCACCGGGAGCAAAATCTTTTTTTAAATACGATAACGATAAAAAGATAGCCAGATATATCACGCCGAAAAATAGCAGGTTCATCAACCACTCTTTCATCGTACTGTACCTGATGGCAAGTACCGTTTTATTTGTTTCATCTTTTTTTAACCATAGCACCCAACCATAAATACTCATGATGGTATAAAAAATATTTACACTTGCTTCACCCAACAGATTTCCGGCAAGGCTGATATAGATGTAAATAACCGTGTTTAAAATGCCGGTAGGGTACACCCAGATATTTGCTTTTTGAGAAAAGTATACGCTTACAATTCCTGATATCACTGCAATAAATTCTACCGCGCCCGTCTGTTGAAGACCGCTAATAAATTGTTTTGAAATTTCAGGTAAACTCAATAGTGGCGTTTTGTTGAAAAAGGATGGATTAAGATAACGTTTTAAAATAGCGACATGGCAAAGATTAAAAATAGATCTGCGCTATAATCTTTTGTCCCTCTTTCTGCCGTGTTATTCGCTGCTCTATTTTATCTAATCCCTTACAAAAAGCTACGAATACATCTTCTTTGTCTTCCTGCTCTGGCGTTGTGTTGCAAAGCAACATTAACACAATCCGCTCTAAAAATTTTCTGCCGCCTGGTTTGTTAAACAGACCCTCAACAGCACCAGTATCTCCTTTTGATATTATGTTGGCTATTTGTTGTATTTGCTCTATATCCATAGCCATGCAAAGGTGACGGTTCACCTTCAAAAAAAGTGTTATGTTTTCGAATGTTTGATAATTAGTGATATAGCCCTCGGG
>JALYZZ010000471.1 GCA_030948675.1 Bacteroidota bacterium
CCTTTAGCGTCGCTGAAGAAAATATACAAAGTCGCAGCCGCGGTAATATTTTGATGAGCATAGCCAATAAATTCGGTTACATTTTACTTAATACCTCCAATAAAAGTGAATTGGCTACTGGCTACGGTACGCTGTATGGTGATATGGCTGGCGGCATAGGAGTGCTGGGAGACTGCTATAAACTACAGGTTTATGCACTGGCAGAATATATAAACAGGGAAAGAGAAATTATACCAACCAATATTATTCATAAAGCGCCAAGCGCAGAGCTAAGACCAGATCAAAAAGATGCAGACAGCCTTCCGGAGTATGAGATACTTGATAAGGTTTTGTATCAATACATTGAAAGACGAAAAGGTCCGTCAGAAATTAAAGCATTAGGTTTTGATGCGGCAGTAGTAGACAGAATTTTAAAACTGGTAAACAGTAATGAATATAAGCGCAACCAGGTTTGCCCGATAATAAGAGTGAGCCCAAAAGCTTTCGGCGTGGGAAGAAGGGTACCTATTGTTGGTAAATACCTTTCATAAAGGTGTCTTGCTAAAAAATCAGCTTAGCCATAAAAGCCACAGTCTTTACCACTAACGCTACAAATCTTCCTGGTGGATATACATTAGTGGCACATGACTGTGAAAAGCAAGCTTTTTGGTATGGCGTTCTTTAAACAGGCCTTCAAATAACTTGTGCTTTCGTGGGATAGTGATGATTAAGTCAATGCCGTGCAGTTCAACAAAGTGATTAATGCCTTCAATAAAATTTTCATTGTTTTCGAAATGAAAAGTAGGGCTATACTCCTTTAGCAAAAAGAGCAATAGTGCTTGTTGCTGGGTTTTATCAGCCGTCATATCCTTATCATTTTCATTTACGTTCACTACATGCAACTTGGCTTTGGTTGCATCTAATATGTTTTTAATAGGTTGTATAGGGGTTGTTTCTACAACCTTTTTGAAATCACAAGCAAACATTACGTTTTTAATCGTTGTATACTTTGCTTCTGCCGGCACAATAATAACCGGAACTTTCGTTTGTTTCATTACGCTTATTGCAGTGCTTCCAATCAACACCTCTTCAATTTTACTGGTGCCTGTAATACCCATTACAATTGCTTCGGCCCCGACCTCATCACAGAGATCGTTAATTTCGTTTGCCAAAGCAGAGAATCCTGTTTTATATTCAATTTCCAATCCCTCTGGTTTGTCTTGCTGCATTCTTTCGATGAACGCCTTCATGCTTGTTTCGCTAATCTCTTTAATGGTTTCAATATCCATTATAGGCATAGCTGGAAGCGTATTTTCCGTCATTACCGGAGGCACCTGGTAAGCATTATAAAAAACAAGTCTTTCAGCTCCTAAATCTGCCGCAAGCTTTAACGCATAATTAGCCGCATTACGGGCAATGTCTGAGAAATCGGTAGGAACGAGAATTGTTTTCATTTGTTAATCCATATAATGACAGGGGGCATAAAAATAACCCCACTTGTTATAAAATCAGCAATAACTTTTATCTACCGTTGTCTAAGCCGTTTCTACTGTAAAAAAGCTGTTTCAATACTAAGTGTCGTTAAGTTGCCTGTGTGATGAATTTATTTTATCATAAGCAGCATTCTATCGAATTATTTGTCTTATTTTAGGGTACTTAAATAGCTTCATGACAGAAGAATATATAATTGCAGGCTGCCTTCACAATGAACCGTCTGCGCAAAGAGAGTTATATAACAGGTTTAGCCCCAAAATGCTTTCTGTTTGTTACCGCTTTGCCCAGAGCCGTGAAGACGCGGAAGATATGTTGCAGGAGGGATTTATAAAGGTCTTTACTCAAATACATACTTTTCAAAATAAAGGTGCATTTGAGGGTTGGATTAGAAGAATTATAGTACATACCTGCATTAATTTTCTTAAAAAATATAAGAAATTTAACGACAGTGTTGATATAGAACACGCTGTATCTGCTCACGTAAAAGAAGAAACAATTCCTTCGATTATGCAGGCAAAGCAGGTAACAGAATGTATTCGGCACTTACCAATCGGTTATCGCACAGTTCTCAACCTTTATGCAATAGAAGGTTATAGTCACCGTGAAATCTCCGTAATGCTGGATATAGAAGAGAGTACTAGCCGAAGCCAGTACACAAGAGCAAAATCGATGTTGGAAAATATTTTGATTAAGAAAAATATCGTAGAAAAACCAAAACCACAATTTACTCTGTTAGCAGGAGTTAAGAAGTGACCAAACGAATCTGAGCTAGATGGAAGATAATTTTAACCACGACGATTTCGAAGAGTTTCTTCAGGATCAGGTAAGAAACCACCGGATGTACCCGGCAGACGCAGTATGGCGGGAAATTGATAAAAAACTCCATGGAGAAAAAAGATGGCCAGCCCTAACGATAGCTGCAGCAATGCTTGTAGGTGCCACTGTTCTGATTTGTGTTTATTTTACCCCTAAACCTAACATATTTTTGAATCCAACAGCCAATGTAAATACTTCTACTCAGCCCCCCTTTCAACAAACTGATCTACTAAATAACTTTACGACTGTAACTCCTTTCGCTAAAGAAAAATCTTCATCTGTCAGCTTACTTAAAAATGAGGAAAAAGCGTCATCGAAAGTTGTAGACGCTCAAATTTATCATCAATCGATAGAAGCGGTTACTGCTGCGCATCCTTCACCTGCTAACATAAATACTGCCGCATCCGCCCCAATTAAGAATATAGTTAATGCCAGCGCTTCGGTAGCAAGAAATAGCAGGCTGGTTGTAAAAACACAACAAGATGAAAAAGCAATTGACGTTAGTGAGGATACTAAATTAGATGCAGAGAGTTCCTCTTTGACTCTTAACAATATAGGTGTTAAAGCAAATAAAACACCTCTTGCCACTGCTACTGAAAAAGATTATAACGACAAAAATATAGTTGATGAATTTCTTGATGACCATAAAAGCGATGTACAGCTACATACTTCCTCAAAAAAGATCAGTTTAAAAAACAAGTTTTCGTACCAGTTTTATGTTGCCCCATCAGTAAGTTATCGTAAGTTATTAGAAGACAATTCAATCCTTAATGACGCGAACGGAGGTCCCGTTGGATTAAATTATGTAACCGACGTAAATAATGTGGTTAGGCATAAACCAGGTACAGGCATAGAGGCTGGGTTCAGCATTATGTACAACCTTTCAAATAAGGTGCGAATTAAATCGGGTTTTCAGTTTAATATGCGGCAGTATAGTATTGAAGCATACCGCTCGAGCACTGAACTTGCCAGTATTGCTTTAAGAGGAAGTAATGGTATTGACACCGTTAATACTTTAGCAATCTATAGAAACAACAACGGATATTATTCTGCTCAACTTGTTAACAGGTATTATCAGATTTCCGTTCCTATTGGTATAGAGTGGGAGATAATTGGCAACAAATTAATTGCGCTGAATGTTGCAGGAACAATTCAGCCAACCTACCTGCTTAATCGAAATGCATACCTGCTTTCTACAAATTTTAAAAACTATACTGAAAGTCCGGGAATGGTGCGTCAGTGGAACATTAACAGCAACATAGAAGCCTTTGTAAGTATGAAAGTGGGCGATTTTAAATGGCAATTAGGACCGCAGTTGCGTTATCAGCCCTACTCTACTTTTATTCCTGAATACACAATCAAAGAGCACTTGATGGACTACGGTCTTAAATTGGGTGTGTCTAAAACATTACGATAAATTTTTGTATTTACAACTTATTTTTTGAGTTGCCTCATTTGCCCAACAAAATACAAGTTACCTCTACAAAATAAACTACTCCTTCTACGCCAATTCTAATTAGAATTAACCCTTCAGTTAGTTCTAAAGCATCTCATCGTCCCATAGGTTTGTAAAAAAAGCTTTTAGTCCGATAATAATAATTACAGCAGAAAGAAATGCAAATAGTATAAAGAAACATTTTAGAACTATCATAAATAAAAGCTTATATAGTAAGAGGTTGTCAAGAATTGCAGTGTTAGAAACTAACATCGGTTAAAGCACAGGGCAATCGTTTTAATGCATCAGTTACATTAATTAAAACTAAACCTCCTTCTAAGTTTCAGAAAATACTCCTTAAATAGAATATAAATAAAAGTGGAATTAGTAACTGCGTATCTTTTAAAAAGCCGTCTTGGTTCTTGAATTAAACGAAATACCCATTCCAGCCCTACAGATTGCATCCAGGCGGGTGCTCTGCGCTGCATACTTATCAGTACAGGTAATGCACCTCCAACTCCAATCATCACTGCATTAATCCTTTCCTTCATTGATGCCATCCATCGCTCCTGCTTAGGACATCCTAATACTACGAAAATTAGTGCTGCGTTAGAATTATTGATGAGCTCCACCACTTTGTCATCCTCCTCCAAAGTAAGATTTCTAAATGGAGGATTGTAGGTACCTACTACATCAACTCCAGGATATTTTTCTTTTAAATAAGTTTTTGTCCTGGACAACATTTTATCAGTGCCTCCATAAAAAAAAACTGATAATTTAAGTGATGACGCTTTCTCTAGTAGTGCAGGGAGTAAATCCATTCCAGCAACTCTTTCTTGTTTAATGTTATGTAGCATTCTTATTGCCCAGGTCAAAGGCATACCATCAGGAGTAATTAAGCTTGCATTGTTAACAATATTGGCAAAACCTGCATCTTTATAAGCTTCGACCAACATGTGAACATTAGCGATGCACACATACTGACTTTTTTTTCGAACAGCAATGGAAGCAATTTCGTTTACAAATTCATCAGATGTGCCCGAATTTACATTAATGCTTAATACAGAAATCCTCTCCATAGGTAGTTAGTTTAGTGAGCCTAACAGGTATCTAAATGTTGTCAATTTGAATGGTTTATAAAGCTTATATTGGATAACCAAAACTTAGAACAATCCGGGTATTTTGAAAGGGAATTGGATTTAAATTTAATCGAGTGTTTAAAAGACTAATCAAATAACAAGTAGGCTTAAAACCTTGAAGATGGGGGACAGTATTTAGATATACGAAAATTGTCTATGTTAAGTTCGCTTGCTTTTAAAAAATGTATTACTTATAATTTTAGTGACTGGTAATCAAATAGCACGTTTGCTGTCTATTTTACTGCAATTGCTTAACTACTTATCATAGTTTAGAATAACAGAATTATAAATAGAAGTAAGCTGGTTTCTATTGCTTACAGGTGAGTATGAATTGTTATAAGTGATTTTTGCATTGGCACGAATACCTGCTTTTTGAGCTTCGCTCATCGCTGCCCACCTTTTTACCTGAGTAGATAAACCATCAATGCTTTCAGGAGGAAAAAGAAAACCATTAAAATTGTCGCAGATCATACTATCCATAGCACCGAGCTTGGTAGCGATAACCGGAGTTGCAGTTGCAAAAGCTTCAATTATTATTAACGGCATTCCTTCAAGCCAGATCGATGGAAAAATAAGTGCAGAACAAGTTTGCAGTTCGTAAAAAACATCTTTTTTACTTAGGCTACCTAGATAGTGGATGTTTGAGAATTGCTTTGAATATTTTAAAACTTCATCCTTCAACGGGCCGTCTCCGGCAATTTTTATGTCATATTCCAAATTGGAGAACGTTTTTAATAATACTAAAATGCCCTTTTCCAAAGTAAGTCGTCCAACGTAGAGAAAGTGCGCTTTTTTTTGAAGATTTATGCTATCGTTAATAGAACAAAAATTAGGCTTTACAGTTAACTGCTCTTGTCTGAATTTTAGATCTGATGCAAGTAAAATGTCTTTTGTATAATTCGTTAGTACTAAGTACCTATTACATAACCTCCATGTACCAAGCATCTTGTGGAGCTTGTTAGATAAGGCTAACCAGAAAGTTAAAACTTTTGAATCTTTGTACACCCCATTTTTTATTGCAGTCCAAGGGAAGCTCTGATATAATGAATCTAAAAAAAGCTTTCCGGCATAAAAGAGGGTTGCTGAAGGGCAAAGAAGTCTGAAGTTATGAAGTGTGGTTACAAAAGGTGTTTTACTATTTTTAATTGCATAGATTACAGATGGAGATGCAGCAAAGTGTAAATTATGTATATGCACAATTTGCGGTCTAAACTTTTTGATTGCCCGCCTAGTTTTAATGTATGATACCAGGTTAAAAGGCAGTAGCAGTACTTTTATTAGTTCAAAACGTATGTTCGAAAAAAGCAAAAGTTCAACGGCATGTCCTGCACCTTTTAATAACTTAACCTCTTCATCAACCACTGTGTCTTCACCGCCTTTATACTTATAGGTACAATGAAGAAATAGGATCCTCATACTTATTACTGTGCAAGAGCCGCACTCTTAATTTTTTTGCTATACTTAATAACAGTGTTTATTATTTTTCTATAAGCTAAAGCTTTCAATCCATAAGGCTTCTTTAACTCCTTCTCCAAATTTTGGTCTATAACGCTCACCGAACAAAAATTAAAAGTTCTTTTTGTACCATCATCTAAAGTTGTTTTTAAGTAATCTATTCCAAAAGTGTTGGTAGACTCATTATCAAAACCGATATTGTAAGCTTTTGAAATTACCGGATAAACAACTTTGAGCTGATGCTCTGACACGTGTACCTGCATCTGTATATCCCAGGTAGAAATAGTGCCATTAATTTGTTTTTTTACCATCCTGTATAAGTCTCGTCCCTCTTCGTTTAACCGCTTCTTAAACCCAGAAGAGGTATTAATTATATTTATAAGCTCTTCCTTATCCCACTTTACATTTTTAACTCTGTCTGACCAACTGGCCCAGCCGTAAGAGCAAAATCTCTTATAAATGATGGTATCGTAGTCGTAATCTTTAATATTGATGGGGAAGCAAAAACCGGTAACGCAAAACACCGACTTTTCGTGTTCATAAAACTTTAAACTCTGCAATAAATATGTTATGTAATTTGGGGTAACAACCAAGTCATCTTCTACTACAATAAACTGTTTATAGTTATCACATAGCCAGGTAATGCCTAGTTTAAAGTTAGGTCCTGTGCTTATATTTCTTGCCCTATAATGCTTATAAATATTTTTAAATCCTTTTAGTGAATCAATAAATTCACGAGTTTCTAATACCCCTTGGTAGTCCTTCTCGCCCTTGTGTCCGTCGCAGAAAAATACGATATCCATATCCTGGCATTCGCGGTTTTTTAATAATGCTTCCATCGACGCCTTTAATTTAGCAGCCCTCTTATAACAAAACACGCCTATCACAGTATTTTCATACATTACAAACTCAGTTTTACTTTATTTTAAAATTCTTAGTCTTTGAAAATCAAGTTTATTTCGAACACGTAATTCTACCTATTTTTTAAGGATCGGGTTAAGACGAGATCTAAGATTTAAAAAGGGCTTTTCGACCAGGTTGAAAGACAAGAAGGCAACTATAAAAATTGCAACAATATTGTAAGGAAAAGATGAAAGTCTTTCTAGCCGGGATGAGAAAAAAAGTTGCTGCCAGAGGTAAATGCTATATGACAATTTGCCTATATAATTCAATATGCCATTGTTTAAAAACCTATACCAAACAGTGTTGCTGCAATGAATAGAAATCAAAATTACAAAACCAACAGATAAATTCGTTAGCAGGCCGTAAGACCCGAAGAATGTTGTTACCCAATTTTCATACTCGTGAGCTCCCATTAGTGTAAAAAATCGCTTGAAAGCTAAAACAAGTAGCAGGATGATAAAAGGAACCAACTGAAATTCTTTTTTGATACTATTTAAAAAAAACATTAGCCGATTACTATAGATAGCGAAAACACAACCCCACATTAAAGCGTCTCCCCTTGTTAATATGTGCATGACCGAAACATCAGTTACGAGCCTAATAAGGGTAACAATAATGATTATCGCAAAGGCCAAAAATATTCTATACTTCTTAAGAAACTTAAATATTAACGGCCAGATCAGGTAAAAATGTTCCTCGATCGACAAAGACCATAAGTGCCCACTTTCCCATTCTGAGCCATTTGTAACAGTAAAGTATTTGGTATAGGTGAGGGAAGTAATCCACGAATTAGTACTAAAATTGAGAACTCCCGCAAGTTGAAGGATTAGGTAAACAGCAAGCAAAAAATAATAAATCGGAAAAATTCTAATCGTTCTTCTTATATAAAAACTTCTCAAAGAAATTGTTCCCTTAGTTTCTTCCTCCTTAAGTAGTAGTAGTGTAATTAAATAACCGGAAATAATGAAAAAGATAGTTACTCCAATCTGACCTCCCGGATTTTCAATGAAATGAAAGTTTTTAAGGACTACATGGGCAAACAGTACTAAAATGATACTTATTGCTCTAAGCCCATTAAGACTAGGAATGTATTCCTTCATCCCAGGTCGGTGTTCAATACTACCATTAGCTTAAGCAAGCGATTTGCCTCTAACAATAAAATTGTTTCACGAATTATTTTTATAATTATAATGGTCACTTTTTATACATATCCCACATAAACGGAAAGAAAGTTTTCAACCAAAGTTTGCAAAATTCTAATGGATATGAGTTAGGAAAGTGAGTTTTTATAAAACTCAGATATTCTGAATACGCCAGACCTTTAGGGCTTTTTAAGTACGCTATCCTATCTTTTAGTGAAACTGTCGAAGACTTCCAGTTATTACCGTGGTCATCAACGCAGCTACCTAAAAATCCTGGTGCCACTACAACAGCAAAACCTGATTTTTTCGCCTTTAAGCTATAGTCATAATCTGCCAGACTATGTGTATAGGCAGCTGATAGAACCCCTATTTCCTTTACTATTTCTTTTGGAACAAGCATAATGTTAGCGTTAGCGAAATCGCATTTTGTAATTTCTGGAGGTGCTTCCATCATATTACTTTTCCAAAATTTTTTTGACATCAACTTGCTTCCCCCATACGATGTCTTGCCTGTACTTTCATCAAGTGTGCTTCCAACACATATTACCGG
>JALYZZ010000482.1 GCA_030948675.1 Bacteroidota bacterium
CTGCAAGACCGGCTTTTAGCAATTTTTCGTCTGCTTTTGCATCGCCTGTATTTTCTAAAGAAGCGTAGGTACCACTATCCCAAATTTCAACAATCCCTGCTCCATAATTACCTTCCGGTATCACTCCTGCAAAGTCTTTATAATCATAAGGATGATCTTCTACCATCATGGCAAGTCTTTTATCGTGCGGATTAAGACTGGGACCTTTGGGTACAGCCCAGCTTTTTAACACTCCATCCATTTCCAGCCGAAAGTCGTAATGCAAGTGAGACGCTTTATGGCGCTGTATTACAAAAGATAGCTTATCTCCCTGGCTATCATTTTTTTTACCAGTCGGTTCGGATGTCTCGTTGAAGTTTCTTTTGGTATTATAGGTGGCTAAACTCATGGCTTATGATGCTTTCTTTTTCTTTGTACTCAGGCTTGCTTTCAATTGCGACATCAGGTCTTCTGTTGCACTGTGAACTACTTTCATTTTTCCTGCTACAGGCTTTGCACCTTTTGCTTTTGCCTGTATCACCTTCATAAGTTCTTCAGTGTACGTGTCTTTAAAGGCGCTAATATCAAATTTCGATGTTAACTGATCGATCAGCGAAATGGCCATGTCAAGTTCAGCCTTTTTAATAACCGCTTCTTCAGGCAGGGCCAACTCACCGGGATCACGAATCTCTTCGGCAAATCGAATACGATTCAAAATAATTACTTTGTCTCTCGGCCGAAGGATTGCGAGTGCTTCTTTGTTTCGCATTACATACGTGGCAATACCCACCTTCTTTGTTTTGAGTAATGCCGCCCGTAAAAGTGCATAAGCCCGAGTGCCACTTTTATCAGGTTCAAGATAGTAGGGAGTTTCAAAATACACACTGTCTATTTCTTCCTCCCCTACGAAATCGGAAATCTCTATTGTTTTCGTCTTTTTCGCATTGGCCGCTTCAAAATCCTTATCATCGAGTATTACATATTTGTCGTCTATTTTATATCCTTTTACGATAGCATCCCATTCCACCGGCTTCTGTGACTGTTCATTTATTCGCTGGTACTTAATTCTCGACATGTCATTCTTATCCAGCATATCCAGGTTTAGTTCACTGCGTTCGGTGGCACTGTACATTTTTACGGGTATGTTCACTAATCCAAACCCAATAGCACCCGTCCAGATAGATCTCATAATTTCAGTTTTATGTCAGTGGAATAATATAAGCAATCCATTGGTGCAGCAGTATAGTTTAGCTGTAGGTTTTAGATCACAAATGCGCAGTAGCTCTCACATTCTTCCGGTCACCTAACATCAAACTTTTAGCTATAATTATTAATTTCAAAAGCTGCTATTTGCTCATTTTTAAACACTTATAAAAGTATTATGAAAGTTTCGTGCCTTTTGCAAACCCCAGTAAGAATGCAATGAGTAATGTATCTTAAAATCTTTCGAGGAAAATAATCTACAGGTTTCTTTTTATCTCATTTCCAATGCTTTATAAAGTTTCTGCCTCTTCTTATTACAAAAAAAATGCTATTATAGTCTTGAAAATTACTTTAACAAACAGTCTGGTTTTTGTGTTATCAAGTCTTTAATGGCATGGTTTTATAAATAATTTTAATAACTTTTTTTCTATAGTTCACGCTTTAAATTAACATTCAAATGATAACAACAATCAACAAGCCAAACGATGAAACAAGTACCACCGGCTTTGGCGGTGATCTTTCCAGAAGTCCGGGTTTTTTCATGTCAGCATTACCTGTTGATGATGATGACATTGAAGACGATGATGATATTGATGACGATGACGACCTGGACGAAGTGGACGACATAGACATTGACGAAGTAGATGAACCTGCCGAACCAGTAATTGAAGACGCAGATCTTGACGATGATTTAGATCTTGACGAAGATGACGAAGACGAAGACGAAGATGATCTTTAAAAATATTTCTATAATATAAAAGAGGCGTTTATACAAAGACGCCTCTTTTTTTATTATCTGCCAGTTAATTCGTTTTGCCTTATCCCAATTGCAGGTGAGATTGATGAGTTGCTATTTGTAGATATTGAAGCAGCTTTTCAACCACTTGTTTTGTATAATTTACCTGTACTTCGTAGGGATGCTTTTGCTCGCTAACTTATCGGTCACCACGATTTGGCCCTTATAAGCAATTGAAAAATAGGCAAAAAGGCCTTCTTCTTTTGACTCAGGCACAATGGATGCATAACCGGTAATACCAACCCCATAGTCGCTGGAAAACATCGATGCTACCTCGACGGCCATTGTATGAGCTATCTTTGCTGCCACACAATTTACTTTACTTCCCAGGATTGGATCAATGTGTAAATGCCTTGCTTTTTGGCCGATGTTATATGCAGTGATGCCTCCCTGAAAGTATTTGGAAGCATCTACGCCTGCGGAAAATGCCGCTTGCAGATGTCCCGCAGTAACACTTTCGGCAACCGATATCGTTTCCTCTTTTTCAATCAGTATTTCCTTAATTGAATTAATAGCATCCTCGTTATAGATCATAATAACAATTTAGGTTCTTTTATTCTCTATATGCATTTAACTGCTTTTGTTGCATTGCTTACCAATGTATGCTCACCCAACACCTGATCAATTGCCCTTTTTATTTATGTCTTGTGGTTTAGCCCTTCTTGTTGTCAACAGCAGGTGTATCGGTTGCCTGTGACTCGGTGTCATTATTTGCTTGTTCATCTGGATTGCTACTGCCTATAACCCCCATATTTCCTCCGAGTGTACCATTATTCATATTTCCCTCATCCTGGTCCCTTTCAGCATTTGCAGCACTATTTTTCTGCTGCTGCAGTTTGTCGTCGTTAGCCATTTTTTACCTCCTTTTAATTTTATCGATAATTGTTTCAATGAGAAAATTCATGCCATAACTCTTGTTGTTCGTGACCTAGAAGCAGAAACGATGGACTATTTTTATTGCACTACTTCTGATCCCTTAATTCGTTCTATCAACCTTAGATTACCCATTTATCAAATGTAAAAGAAGAAATTTTAACAAAAGAAAAGCCGGAAGTTAACCTCCGGCTTCTCTTTTGTTGCAACATTCGTTTAGTCCTCAGTATTTTCATCTTTTCCTGCTTCCGCATCTAATTTTTCATCTTCTCCTTTGCTTTTTCCTCCACTCATTTCACTTTCTCTACCTTCTTGTTGTGCCTCCTGGTTGATGTTGTTCAGCGCAAGTTGAGTTAATATTTCGTCGGTGTCTTTTTCTTCCTGTAGGGTTTGTCCTAATAATTCTTTCACCTGACTCTGCCCCATCAGCGCAGCAAGTGTTGCAATGCTACCGTAGCTGGCGATTTCATAATGCTCCATTTTTTGCACTGCCATTATTAGTGCTACGTCGCGGGTTTTACTTCCCTTTCTTGTTTCTTTTATCAAGCTATCTGCCTCTCTTACCAACCCCTCTATTGCCTCACATTTTTTGCCCTGTGCCTTTTTACCAATCTGCTGAAATATTTGCTCTAAGCGTTGTACTTGTCCATTAGTTTGTTGTGCATGTTGTTCAAAAGCCCCCCTCAGCTGTTCTGAAGTTGCAGCTTTAGCTAATTTTGGCAAAGCTTTTACTCCAGTTTTTTCTGCGTAATAAATGTCTTTGAGAGAATCTAAAAACAGATTTTGCAACATTGTCTCCTCAGTTAACGGAGCTGCTTTTTTAAGTGCCGCTTTCTTTGGCACCGCTTGCTTATAGGGAGCAGCAACTTTTTTCGCAGCCGCTTTTTTAGGAGCAGCTTTAGCCGCAACGCCTTTTTTGGCTGCTGCCTTTTTTGGCGCGGCCGCTGCTTTCTTAGCAGGAGCTGCCGCTTTTTTTGCTGCAGCTTTCTTAGGCGCTGCTGCTTTTTTACCTGTTGCCTTTGCCATAATTATTTTTTTAATTGTGTTAATATTATTTCAATTTGCTAAAAACTAATGCCATTGAAAAACAATCTTTTACAGGGAAACATGGCTAAAAAATTCCACATGTATATTCCTTAGTTCAAATAAAATAAAAGACATTTCTCTATTAGTAGATGCATCGCTTCTTTCGTCAGAAATTCTTAGGACACCGCAGATGTTTATTTAAAAGCTTTCCATCAACATCCTACTAAAATTTTATACCAGGTAGACATGCCTCTTAAAACCTAATAATTAGATCTAGCAGAAAATAAAAAAGACTGCCCGGTTAAGAAGCAGTCTCTTTAAATCAATTTATACACTTTTTAAACCGTTAGCCTTTCAATCTTTTCTTTTATTATCGATGTTTTCTTTATCGGAAGTGATTGCTTCAAGAAATACTATTTCTATAACTGCCGTCAAATTTAATGGACCGTAAATATGAGGAAACTCCTGCTGCAATTGCTCATCCTTGTCATACTGCAACTTTTGATTAAGGAGCGATGGATCTATCACCAGCTTTACCAAATTTTCCTGTCCTTTAAAATGTCTTTCCTGCACACTTGCCAACTGCTGCCCTGTACAACAATGAATAAAACCTTCTCTCTGAAAAGATTGAGGTTGATAAGTTCCCAGATCTTGTGCGTCTTCCCATTCCTCAACTGTCGTCAAATGATAAATAACCGTAGCATCCATAGTGTTGATTTTTAATTATACAATGCGATTGATTTTGTTTTCCAGCATCATCAGATCCGCCAGCACAAAAGCTGTGACCGCTTCCAATACTACCGGAACTCTCAATGCAATGCAGAGATCGTGCCTTCCCTTTACTGAAAAAGTATCTATTTCTCCCGTTTCCCAGTTAAGCGTTTGCTGCTCTTTTGGCGTTGATGAAGTGGGTTTTATCGCAATTCTAAAAACCAACTCATTGCCATTTGTTATTCCACCTACAACACCACCAGCATGATTTGTTGCTGTTTTACCTTCGGCATTTTCAATAGCATCGTTGTGCACACTTCCAAACATTCTTGCAGCCGCAAAACCGGTTCCAAATTCAATACCCCTAACTGCAGGAATGGAAAATACGGCGTGACTAATAAGCGATTCAGCAGAGTTAAAGAATGGTTCACCTAACCCGATCGGTAAGCCACTAACCCGGCATTGTACGATACCACCAATTGTATCTTTAGCATCAATGGCTTTTTGTAAACCGGTTTCAACATCCTGCTCACCACCAATCTCTACTATTTTTGATTCGACTTTTATTTGATCAAGTAATTTTTTTGCGATTACGCCAGCGGCAACAAGGCACACCGTTAAACGTCCACTAAAATGTCCGCCACCCCTGTAATCTTCATTGCCGCCGTATTTTTTGCTCGCTACAAAATCAGCATGTCCGGGCCTTGGAAAAGCTCTTTGCTTAGCATAATCTGTACTGCGTGTATTATTATTTTCGAAAAGGATAGTGATGGGAGCACCAGTTGTTTTGTTATTAAACAGTCCGCTTTTAAAAATTGGCAAATCATCTTCTTTACGAGGTGTTGTACCTCTGGCGCCGCCTTTTCGACGTTCTATATCTGCAAGAAAATCTTCTGTTGAAAGATGTAAACCGGCAGGGCAGCCATCAATAGTTAAACCGACACTTTCACCGTGAGATTCTCCAAAAATGTGAATGCGAAAAATTCTACCGAAGCTGTTCAATGTAAAATATTTAAAATTGTAACTGAAATTAAATCGGCAAAAACTATCTTTTAAAAAGCCACTTAATAGGCTACAGTTGCGCCTAGTTGGTGCAAGTGATCATAAAATCGCGGATAAGACTTATCGATTGCCTCGGCTTCTTCAATGGCCACCTCTCCGTTTGCTTGCAAGGCAGCTACAGCACAAGCCATCGCTATTCGATGATCATGACGCGAATGAACTGTTGTAGAGGACAAGCGGCAGCCACCCTCGATCAACATCAAATCATTTTGTAATTCTATTTTTACACCCATTTTTCCAAACTCTTCCTGCAATGTTAGTCCACGGTTACTTTCTTTATGGGCTAAACGGCTAACACCCTTTATGCTGGTAGTACCCTGGCAGCAGGCTGCCAACGCAACTAATGGCGGAAACAAATCAGGGCAATTAGTAGCATCAAATTGAAAAGCTTTGAGGTCAGAAGGGCCAATATTGATGGTGTCGTCATCAATAGATAGAGAGCATTGGCAATCTTTCAACGCGCCCATTACTTCTTTATCTGCCTGGGTGGAAGTGAGATCTAAGCCTTTAACTGCTATTTTACCTGCAATTGCGCCCGCTACCAGCAAAAATGCACCGCCACTCCAATCGCCCTCAACCGTATAAATTTGCGGCTCGTAATTCTTCGCCTGGGGCTGCAAATGAAAAAACTCGTAATTAGTATGGCTAACCTTTCTGCCAAAGCTCTCCATTACTTTAAGGGTTAGATCTATATATGGTTTGCTTTTAAGATCACGAACTTTGATAGTAACAGGGCTGGTCACACAGGCCCCATAAGCCATGAGCAAACCAGTAAGAAATTGAGAGCTTAAAGAACCATCAACTTCAATATTCGCAGGAACCAAAGGGCCCTGTATTCGTAACGGCAATTTACCTTGCCTTGATTTGATTTTAATATTTAGCTGCGGAAAGATCTCGTCAAAGAAATGCATCGGCCTTGAATACAAACTTCCCATGCCATTTATTGTTATTGATTTACTACTTAAAGCAGCAATAGGTGTAAACATGCGAATACCTAAACCGCTTTCCCCACAATTAATTTCTTCTTCTACAGGATCTACTCCCAAACTGTGTATCGTTAACGAACCATCACCGTTGGTAACTACTCTTGCACCTAACTTTTGAATGACATCTAATGCTGCAAGATCATCGTTGCTCCTGCCCGGGTTTCTGATTTCTGTAGCTCCTTCAGACAAAAGTGCAGCAGCGCATGCACGCTGCATGCTGCTTTTGCTTGCCGGAGCTATAATTGTTCCATTTAAAACCGAAGGTTTAATTGTTACTATCATACCCTGAATTCCCTATAGAGAGGGCCTTTAAAACCAGTGATTTAATATCCCAACACCTGTTTAAAAAATTACAGGTCATTTATTAATGCCTGTATTTTATCAAACGACAGACTTACAATTTGCGCCTTGCCAACCTTCTTTAAAAGAATATAGTTAATCGAGAGATTAGCCTTCTTTTTATCGGTCTTTAATATCCTAAAGGTCTCGTGCTTATCAAACTCAAATTGGGGAGGCAGACCATAATCTTTCAACACTTTTACTACACGTGCAGTTTCTTTGAA
This sequence comes from Bacteroidota bacterium, assembly GCA_030948675.1. Lineage (GTDB taxonomy): Bacteria > Bacteroidota > Bacteroidia > Chitinophagales > Chitinophagaceae > Segetibacter. The sequence goes on from JALYZZ010000482.1 coordinate 7,200, forward strand.
ACCTAACTCTAAAGTAGAAAACTTACAGGCAACGCCCATTCCTATACTCACCGCATGCCCGTGTGGAATCTTGTACAGATTTTCAATGGCGTGCCCAAACGTATGTCCAAAATTTAAGAGCTTTCGGTCACCATTTTCAAACTCGTCTGCTACAACTACTTTTGTTTTTAGTAGTGCATTTCGTTGCACCAGTTTGGCTAAAGCAGTTAGATCTTTTTGAAAATAAGATAATTTATTCTGCTCAAGCATGGCAAACATTGGTGCGTCTTTTATGCATGCGTGTTTAATAACCTCAGCAAAACCGTTTATCCATTCTTCCCTTGGTAAAGACTTAAGCAAAGCAAAATCGTACAGAAGAAACGCTGGCTGTCTTATTAGCCCAACCATATTTTTATACAGGCCTACATCAATTCCGTTTTTACCTCCTATTGCTGCATCTACCATTGCCAATATAGAGGTTGGCACAAAACCAAATTGTATTCCGCGCATGTAAATAGCCGCCACATAGCCTGTAATGTCTGTGACAACACCGCCACCAACTCCAATTAAGGTTGTTTTTCTATCGGCACCTAACTCTATTAATTGATGTACAATGTCATCAACTGTTGCCTGCACTTTATGCCGCTCCCCGGCTTTAATAACAATTGACTTCCATCCTTTAAATTTCTTTGCATGTTTCGCAAAAACATTTTCGTCGGTTATGAGGATTGCATTTTCTTTAGCTACCAGTCGTTGCAGGTAACTGAACTCAGCATTGAAATAATAGTCGACAGGAGACGAAGAGAATGAGAACGTTTTTTTATTCATAGATTTTACTGACAGCTACCCTCAACTGCCTGCGAGGATTACTGTACGGCAGTTGACCTTTTTAGAGAAACGACGAATCGTAAAAATATAGGTTGAAAAAATTACGGGTCTAACTATTCATGATAATAGTCTGGTGATTGATACTTTCCATATGAACAGCATCATAGTATTTAGTTATAAATTCATTACTTAAACCCAATGCTTCACCCTTTCTAAAAGCTCTGTCAAGAAGTTCATTCCAACGATTTGTTTGCAAGACAGTTATGTCATTTTCCTTCTTATACTGTCCAATCTTATCAGCTATTTTCATACGCTGACCTAATAATTGCATCAGCTCATCGTCTATGTGGTTGATCTGTTCCCTCAATTTCTCCAGCGCTACAACGAACTCTTTCTGGTTAGTAGTTTCGTGTCTCCATTTAATGCCATCCAATATTTCTGAAAGCCTTTCTGGTGTAACCTGTTGTTTTGCATCGCTCCATGCTTTATCAGGATCGATATGACTTTCTATCATTACCCCGTCATAGTCAAGGTCAATGGCTTTTTGAGCAACACTTTGTAACAAAGTGCGGTTACCTGAAATATGACTTGGATCGTTGATGATCATCATAGTAGGATTACGGCGCTTCATTTCAATAGCAAGGTGCCACATAGGTGCATTGCGATACTCGGTGTTACCGTAAGAAGAAAAACCACGGTGGATCAAACCTATATTTTTGATGCCTGCTTTGGCAACACGCTCAACTGCACCTATCCACAACTCTAAATCGGGGTTAATTGGATTTTTGATTAGAACAGGAACATTGGCGCCACGAAGTGCATCTGCCACTTCTTGCACACTAAATGGATTAACGGTTGTTCTTGCACCAATCCATAAAACATCAACATCAAAATGCAACGCATCTTCTACTTGTTTACCAGTGGCTACTTCAATTGCTACCGGAAGGCCGGTAATTTTTTTTGCCTGATTTAGCCAGCTAAGCCCTTTTGTACCAACGCCTTCAAAACTTCCCGGACGTGTTCTTGGTTTCCAGATACCTGCACGTAATACATCTACCTTGCCTGTGGCTTTAAGACGGGTAGCTGTTTCAATAACCTGCTCTTCCGTTTCTGCACTGCACGGCCCGGAAATTATCAGCGGACGTTTAGACAATACTTCGTCTATAGCTAATGCCGCATTTAATGTTTGTTCCATTTTATAATTATTGAAGTAAAAATATTAATTGATCGATCAAAAGTTTAGAAGTCCTTTATCCCCTGCTATTCGCATCATTCATTCTGATCCTTCTGCCCTTGAACGTTTTGCCATCTACTGCACGCACCATTTTATCAGCAACACTTTTATCTATTTCAATCCAGCTATTCATTTCCTTCATATCTATCCGTCCCAGGTTCTCTTTTTTCAGGTCGCTCATATCTAGAATAAATTGCAGGAAACTTGCTTTATAAAAGCCATCCTTTGTTCCTAGATTTACAAATAGTCGGGCATAGTTACCATCACCTCCGGAAAACTCTCTTCCTCTTGTATCCCTGGTACGGCCATCATTGCGGTCGCCCCGGCTATCACCTCTGTCATTACGGTCGTATGTTCTTTCCCGTACACGAGTCTCAGAACGTGCATTTAGGTCTGCAGCATTTTCATAGTATTTAAGAAAACGATCAAACTCAGTGGCTACGACTCTTTTCAACACTTCTTCTTTACTTACGTCTGCAAATTTTTCAGCAAGCATTGGCATATACGTTTCGTAATCACCATGGCTAACATCGGTCTGCAATAATTTATCCATAAAGTAAAAGAACTGTTTGCGGCAAACATCTTTACCTGAAGGAATATCTAATTTATGAAATGGCTGCTGCACCATTTTTTCTATCTGCCGCAGCTTGAATATTTCTCTTGAATGCACAATAGAGATAGAAATACCCTGGCTTCCTGCACGCCCGGTACGGCCACTTCTATGTGTGTAGACCTCTACATCATCCGGTAACTCGAAGTTGATTACGTGGGTTATCTCTTTTACATCAATACCCCGCGCAGCCACGTCTGTTGCAATTAACAGTTGCAGCGTTTTATCGCGAAAATGACCCATCACTGCATCGCGCTGACCTTGAGATAAGTCGCCGTGTAGGGCGTCTATATCATAACCTTCTCTCGTCAATTTTTCCGCTATACCCTGTGCATCTAATTTTGTACGCGTAAAGATGATACCATACATACCCGGGTTAAAATCTATAATACGCTTTAGAGTCTCGTACCGGTGCTGAGAAGAGCAGACATAATATTGGTGGTCGATATTTTTGTTACCTGTATTGGCCTTACCTACTGTTACCTCCACCGGGCTTTTCATATACCGCTTGCTTACCTGTCTTACTTCAGGTGGCATAGTTGCGCTAAATAACCAGGTACTTTCGCGATTAGGGGTATTTTTTAGAATAAATTCGATGTCGTCTCTAAAACCCATATTCAACATCTCGTCTGCTTCGTCTAATACTACATATTTTATTTGCTCAAGGTCAATTGCTTTACGTTCAATCAAATCAATTAAACGACCGGGAGTAGCAACAACTATTTGAACACCTCTTCTTAGATCACGTATTTGCATTACGATGGAAGCGCCACCGTAAACAGCTACAACATGTAATCCTTTTATATGCTTTTTAAACAGTTCAATTTCTTTCACAATCTGCATGCAAAGCTCGCGGGTGGGGCACACAATTAACGCCTGCGGATGTTTATTTTCTTCCGAGATCAGTTGCAACAAAGGCAAGCCAAAAGCCGCTGTTTTACCTGTACCAGTTTGAGCCAATCCCACAAAATCTGTTGTACCACTTAATAGCACCGGGATCGCCTGCTCTTGTATTGGAGTTGGGTTCACAAACCCCAACTCATCGGTTGCCTGAATTAACCTTGCGTCAATTCCCAACCCTTCAAATGTCATCATATATTCCTAAATTTTGCGCAAAGGTAATTAATAGTTGTCAGACGGTAGATGACCGATGACAGTTGATAGAACTGTTTAACACTTGCCCGATGTACCATTCTTTGCTGTTATTATCACCTTTTATGTTATCGTGCTAAGAAAGGAATGTTCAGAGTTGAGATATAATGGTGGACACACAATTTTATTTACTGAAAGCAACATTGATTTGTTAATCAACATCTGTCATCCGTTGACTGCCTTCTACCATCTATCTTCTTTCACTTTTATTTTAAAATCCTCCTTATTCCGTTTGCATTTTCGATCAACTCCTGCAGGTATTCATAGTTCTCCTTCTCAAGGCAACTTTTGAATTTGCGAAGCTGAGAAATATGTTCGTTCAGTACGTCTAACACATTTTCACGGTTCTGCATAAAAATTGGAACCCACATAGCTGAATTACTTTTTGCCAGGCGTACTGTACTTTCAAACCCCCCACTGGCTAGTTCAAAAATGGCATCATCTTCTTTTTCCTTTTCCAACACTGTGTTGGCCAAAGCAAAAGACGTAATGTGCGAGATATGGCTAACGTAGGCTGCGTGTAAATCATGCGCAGTTGCATCCATATAAATCAAGTGCATTCCAATTGCTTTATACAGGCCTTTTACCAGTTCCAGGGCATCTCTGTCTGAATTTTCTGCGTCGCAAATAACGGTTGCCTTATTTGCAAAAGCAGTTTTAACCGCTGCTTCTGGTCCGCTGTATTCAGTTCCCCACATGGGGTGCGTTGCCACATACCTTTTTCTTTTAGGATGGTCGCCCACCAAATGTATTACCCCTTCTTTGGTAGACCCCATATCCATGACTACCT
>JALYZZ010000485.1 GCA_030948675.1 Bacteroidota bacterium
CATATAACCTTCAGTAAGATTGGTAGTAGCGCCGGTTGTGATGTTATAAGAAAAAATATCAGTATTAGTGCTGAGTGCATAAGCGGTTCCTGATTTGGGTTTAGTTACGTATACTACATTTCCTTCGGGAGACCAGATAAAGTCTTCATCTCCTCCAAATGGTTTTTGAGGAGAGTCATAAGGTTGTCCTGCCATAATATCTTTACGTTCTCCCGCTTTGCCAACTGTTTCAACAAAAATGTGGTTGAAAGCACCATCTTCCCATTCATCCCAGTGACGGTATGCTAATTGGTCATATATCTGCGCTGTAGTCTTTGTAAGCTCAGGATAAAAATCTTTACCAAAAACCTTTTTTATTTTCACCTCCTCCGCGATGATCCGGTACCGGCCATTAGGTGAAATGCGATCGTTCTTTACATAGTCGTTGCTGTCAGCAATCTCTTTCGCAATACCGCCTTTTACCGGAATTAAATATGTTTTCTTACTGCTTTTATTTAATTCAATGCTCGGTGTGCTTACAGTAAACACTACATTTAGGCTATCTTTTGTAATACCAACGCCAGCTACTCTGCCAAGTTTCCAAAGTAGTTCGGGTGTCATTCTTTCCTGTGCAAAAGCAGAGAAAAAAACAAGAGCAAAGGCTGTTATTAATTTAATCCTTTTCATTAAAAATATTTATAAGCGGAAGATAAGAAAAACGCTTCCAAGTTTTATGGGTCGCTAACGTCGGCAATCATATTTGTAGGATGCATAATGTTGGCTTCGGCCTTTGCTATTCAGCTACAAATGAAGGAGTATATCATCGTTTCTTTTACACATCTTTTCATCATCAAATCTTCTGCAAACTTTCGCGTGTAAATGCATCTTTCACATCTCCCGTATTGATTGTGGTTATCGGTTCAAACAACATCACAGAAACTTCTTGTTTTGCAATTGGTCGGTGTTCTACACCTCTTGGCACTATTATGCATTCGTTTTTATTTATTTCGATTGTTTTGTCCCTAAACTCTATCGTAAGTGTTCCATCTAACACGTAAAAAAGTTCATCCTCGTTGTCGTGTTTATGCCAGATAAACTCGCCCTTTAGCTTTGCCAGTTTTACATGTTGACCGTTTAGTTCTCCTGCGACCCGGGGGTTCCAATAATCGCTAAACATGGATAGTTTTTCTGTAATGTTTATTTTTTCCATTAGTACTTGTGTTGCTTTTGAAGTTTAAGTTGTTTCTGTAAAAGCCTCTTTCGCTGCTGAAACTTCGGACAAGAAACGCTTTTCAGAGTGAAAGCTAAAGTTAGAATAGAAAAACAAAAATCTGAATGCGGCGTCGCAATAAACCTGCTACTGGCAACAAATGCTGCAACAAAAAAAGAAAACAGCTTTGAAAAGGCATTACTACATTTGAAAAAAAATTATGGACTTTGGAAATTGGAAGGTTACCGACACAAACATAGAGTGGAAAGGCGGCGGACTTAGCAGGTTTGTAATACCCTTGAGTGAATTAAATGCCACACGAACCAACAATAGTGAAAACACTATTTTCTATGAATGGATTTTGCTTGCAACAGAAGAGGACTGGTTAACACAAAACGATTTATTCGACCTCAACTATGCTTTTGTGTTTGGAATTGCAAAAGCAGATTTAGAATTCAGCTACGAAATTTTTGATGAAACACTCGAAGAACAGTTTGACCAGTTCGACATGGAAGATAATGAGGACTTTGAACTGTAGTAGCTGTGTAAAAAAAACGGCCCGAAAAGTTCCGGACCGCTTATAAATATTACCCAGGAATATTAGAACCTTTCAAAAAAGTTGAAAAAGAAGTTTCCTTCAATTTCGGCGTTCTCATCGCTATCACTACCATGGATCGCATTTTCCCCAACAGAAGCAGCAAAGTTCTTACGTATAGTTCCTTCTTCAGCTTGTGCAGGATTTGTAGCTCCAATCAATTTTCTAAAGTCTGCTACAGCGTTTTCTTTTTCTAAAATGGCAGCAACAATAGGTCCACTGCTCATGAAGTTTACCAATTCATCATAGAAAGGTCTTTCGTTATGTACTGCATAAAATTCACTTGCCTTTTCGGTAGAAAGCCTTGTCCACTTCATTGCTTTAACTGTAAATCCGGCTTTAATTATTTGATCTAAAATTGCACCTGTATGTCCTTTTGATGTAGCATCAGGTTTAATCATTGTAAAAGTTCTATTTGTCATACCTATTTCTATTTGGAGCGCAAAAGTGAGGCGAATAGCTCGAAAAGCCTAATATTTATATTGATTTTTGTTAAGAGTATAAAATTATTTTGACGTTGTTAAGCAAATAATACAATTTTGCCGCCTTTCTATGCAATTGATACAAGCCTTTTATTCTCAACTTACTAGCCCCAGGAAGGTAATTATAACTACTCACCAGAAGCCTGATGGCGATGCTATGGGTTCGTCACTTGGCTTATATCACTTTTTAACCGGATTAGGCCATTCCGTTACGGTTATCTCTCCCACTAATTGGGCAGGTTTTTTAAAATGGATGCCAGGTGCAGCAAACGTAGTGGACTTCGAGGCTTCTAAAGAAGTTGCGGTAGCACTGATCAAAGAAGCAGAACTGTTATTTTGCCTTGACTTCAATGTCTTGCATAGAACTAAAAACATGGAGCCTTTGCTGAGCGAACTTAACTGTAT